>JACQZE010000004.1:0-51584 GCA_016207885.1 Nitrospirota bacterium
CCAAATGCCAAATATTTAGTTATAGCTGCCGTTAATGTCGTCTTCCCATGGTCAACATGCCCTATTGTTCCTACGTTAACGTGCGGCTTCCCTCTGTCAAATTTCGCCTTTGCCATTACTCCCCTCCTTTATTCCCCTTTGGCCTTGGAGATTATATCTTCTGAAATATTTTTCGGGACTTCCTCGTAGTGCTCAAACTGCATTGTATAATTAGCACGGCCCTGCGTGTTAGATCTCAAATCAGTAGCATAACCAAACATTGAAGAAAGAGGAGCATGACAAGTTATTACCTGAACCGGCCCCCTCTGCTGCATGCTCTGTATCTTCCCGCGCCTTGAATTCAGATCGCCGATAACATCCCCCATATACTCTTCAGGAGTTACAACCTCTATTACCATTATAGGCTCGAGCAAAGCCGGGGATGCATTTTTTGCTCCGCTCTTAAATGCCATCGACCCTGCTATCTTAAATGCCATTTCAGATGAGTCAACCTCATGATACGAGCCGTCAATGAGAGTCACCTTCACATCAACAACAGGGAAACTTGCCATCACCCCGTTTTCAAGCGCCTCCTTGACTCCCTTTTCAACAGCGGAAATATATTCTCTCGGTATTGAACCGCCGACTACCTTATTAACGAACTCAAACCCACCGCCCGGCGCAAGCGGTTCCATATCTATCACCACATGACCGTATTGGCCGCGGCCTCCGGACTGCCTTATAAATTTACCTTCTGCCTTTGTTTTCTTTTTTATTGTCTCTCTGTAAGCTACCTGAGGCTTCCCGATATTGGCGCCTACCTTAAATTCCCTGATAAGCCTGTCGACTATTATCTCAAGATGAAGCTCACCCATACCTGAAATAATTGTCTGGGCGGTCTCTTCGTCAAAAGAGACCTTAAATGAAGGGTCTTCCTGTGCAAGTTTTCCAAGTGCGATAGAAAGCTTTTGCTGATCCGCCTTTGTCTTCGGCTCGATTGCAACAGATATAACAGGAGCAGGAAATTCCATTTTTTCAAGTATAACGGGGTGATCCTCGGAACAAAGCGTGTCGCCTGTCAAGGTGCTCTTTAATCCTACTGCAGCAACTATATCACCTGCATGTACATCCTTAATATCTTCCCTCTTATTTGCATGCATCTTAACAAGCCTGCCTATACGCTCTTTCACATCTTTCGAAGAATTATAAACGTAGGATCCGGTCTCTAAAACACCTGAATAAACCCTTAAGAAAGTAAGCTGCCCCACAAACGGGTCGGTCATTATCTTAAACGCAAGGGCAGAGAACGGCTCGTTGTCATCAGGCCTTCTGACTACCTCATTGTCTGAACCAGGATCAATTCCCATTATTGGCGGGACATCTAAAGGAGAAGGAAGAAAGTCTACAATTGCATCAAGGAGCTGCTGGACTCCCTTATTTTTAAATGCTGTACCGCAAATGACCGGGGTAATTTTTAACTCATTGGTGCCTTTTCTCAGAGCTTTCATTAACAGGGCGCTTTCGACATCTTCCCCTGCCAGAAACTTCTCCATTATCTCATTATCAACATCAGCAAGAGCCTCAATCATCTTCTCTCTGTATTGAATAGCCATTGGGATCAAATCATCTGGTATATCACATTCGCGGTATGTAGCCCCAAGATCTTCAGCATCATATATATATGCCTTCATCTTTACGAGGTCAACAGAACCCTTGTATTGATCCTCGCTTCCAACAGGCATCTGGAAAATAACAGGATTAGCTCCCAGCCTGCTGACCATGGAATTGACGCTCATGAAGAAATCAGCGCCGATCCTGTCCATCTTATTGATGAACGCTATCCTGGGAACCCTGTACTTCTCTGCCTGGCGCCATACTGTCTCAGATTGCGGCTCAACTCCTGAAACAGCATCAAAGACAGCAACTGCTCCGTCCAAAACCCTGAGAGCACGTTCCACTTCAATAGTGAAGTCAACATGTCCCGGGGTATCAATAATATTAATTCTGTGATCATTCCAGAAACAGGTTGTTGCCGCAGAAGTGATCGTTATGCCCCTCTCCTGCTCCTGAACCATCCAGTCCATAACAGCTGTGCCCTCATGAACCTCTCCAATCTTATATGTCACACCCGTATAATAAAGGATGCGCTCGGTCGTAGTGGTCTTGCCGGCATCTATATGCGCCATTATCCCGATGTTTCTTGTCTTATCCAGTGATATAGATGTCATAACCGCTTCCATAACCTACCATCTGTAGTGGGCAAAAGCCTTGTTGGCCTCTGCCATCTTGTGAGTGTCTTCCCTCTTCTTAATAGAGGATCCTGTATTATTTGCCGCATCCATTAATTCTGCAGCCAGTTTTTCTCTCATAGTCTTTCCGGGGCGTTTTGCAGCAAAACTAATTATCCACCTGTAAGCCAAAGCCTGGCGCCTGTCCGGCATTATATCAGTAGGCACCTGGTAGGTAGCTCCCCCGACACGCCTGGACTTAACTTCTACTGCCGGCTTGACATTATCAAGCGCAGACTTGAAAACCTTTAACGGGTCATTCCCGGTCTTTTCCTTGATAATATCCAGCGCGCCGTAACAGATCTTTTCTGCCACAGACTTTTTCCCTTCTTTCATGAGCGAGTTAATGAACTTGCTCACGACCTTGCTGTTATGTATCGGATCCGGGAGGATCTCTCTTTTATCTGCTACTTTTCTTCTTGGCATTTTTTTTACCTTTGGTAATTATTTTGGTCTCTTTGCTCCATACTTCGAGCGTCCCTGTCTGCGTTCAGTAACACCTAATGTATCCAGCGTGCCTCTTACAATATGATATCTGACACCGGGAAGGTCTTTAACCCTGCCGCCTCTTATCAGGACTATGGAATGCTCCTGAAGATTGTGGCCGACTCCCGGGATATATGCGGTCACTTCCATCTTATTGGTAAGTCTTAACCTTGCAACTTTTCTAAGAGCTGAGTTCGGTTTCTTCGGAGTGGTTGTATAGACCCTGGTGCAGACCCCTCTTCTCTGAGGACATTCCATCAGAGCCGGGCCCTTGGCCTTACTCACCACTTTCTTCCTGCCATTTTTTACCAGTTGTTGTATTGTCGGCACGTTCCCTCCGTTTTACCCTTCAAGCACTGCTTTTGATAAACCAGTTGTAAGACTATACAGAATATCAATTAATACTTTTTTTGTCAACAGGTTGAGAGATAAAAAGATAAATACCTGAAGATGTGGGGGTTTATTATATATAAAAAAGATATAAAAGTGTTAAAAACATAATGCCTTTTACAAGCTCGACATTACCTGTAACCTTCAATTTCTCATCTCTGAACCATATGGCATTTGCAATGTTCTCCAGCAAAGGAAGCAGCATTATGCAGGGTATATTTCTGTAATAATAAATGATCAAAACAGAGAAACAGTAAGTGGCCATTACCGCTCTGAAGAAGGCCGTCTTTTTCATCCTCATTCTTACCTTGAATACTCCAGCGCCAAAGAAGAGGAACACAGCAACATAAAGTTTTAATGATAAGACTCCGGTTGCCATAAAAAAAATAATCGGCGCAGCCATGGTCAGCAATGAAAAACCTGCAAGTTCAGCTATAAGAAGATGCTCCCTGTTGACAGCAATGAAGAACAGGTAAAAAACAACAAGAGGGGAAAATACAATGAAATGCGTCAGGCCTCTTTCCAAGAACGGCGACAGAAGAAGCAGACCTGAAGTTAGAAATAAGGCTGTCCATGCCAGAGCAGCTTTATCCATACGCCTGCCTTTGACAAGAGGGGAAAGTAACGCCTTAGAATTAATAAGAAGCGCAATGCCTGCCGAGGTCAGAAGTATCTTAAATAATGTTCCATACTCGCTGATAGTCTTTGCGGCCAAAATCCCGGCAGCACAGGACAACACAAAAACAAACCATGCGCCATGCTCTTTAACTAAAGGGATTCTCATGGCATTATTTCTCTATCAGATCCATCAGCTCCTGCGCCGCACGGTTATCTAACAATTTAAGCTTTTCATATATCTCATGGGCAGAATCACTGTCATGCAGTGCAATATAGGCGATCCCAAGATTATAATATGCCTCGGCATTATCAGGCCTGAAATTTATAAATTTCTCATAAGCCTCCACAGCTTCTTCAAATCTCATCAGCAGTGCATAGTTAAAACCGAGGTCATAATAAATATCAACATCCCCAGGGCTTATTTCCAGGGCCTTTTCATAAGCTGCTGCAGCATTCTTGTGCATACCGAGGGTGCCGTAGTTCCAGCCGAGATTGATATAAGCTTCACTAAAATCAGGCTTAAGCCGGATCGCCTCTTTATAGGCAGCGACCGCTTCTCTGTACAACTCCATGTTGCTGTAGTTAATGCCGAGGTTGAAATATGCCTCAGCAAAGTCAGGCTTGAGCCTGACCGCCTCCTTATAAGCGTCTGCAGCTTCACTATACTTGCCTATCCTGGCATAGCTGAGCCCTATATCGAATTGTATCCCTGCATCCCGGCTTTCTGTAGCAGCAATAGTATCGTTTTCAATTGCAGTATTTAACACGGCATCAGAGACCCCTGCAAACATAAGCAATATGAAATTAAGGATTACAATATGCGCTAAGAAAAGCCTGCCGCTAAAAAAGGATATCTTCATCTTTCCAGAATAAACTTTCACCTTTTAATATTAATCTGATCAAGGAAATGTTACAGCCTGAAATTTACCGTTCTTGTCTGTGAAATGCAATTTCTTAATATCCTTCCCGGAGAT
Source organism: Nitrospirota bacterium (assembly GCA_016207885.1). Classification (NCBI taxonomy): domain Bacteria; kingdom Pseudomonadati; phylum Nitrospirota; species Nitrospirota bacterium. The sequence goes on from JACQZE010000004.1 coordinate 4,736, forward strand.
CAGATACTCAAGAGTAGCGTTTATCTCATCAGAAGAAGCGCCTTCTATCTGCTTTCTTACGAGATAAATGGCATCTACCACCTTGATACTGCGATGATGAGGATTGACGTACAACTCATCCAGCCCGGCAACAAGCTTATCACTTGCTATACCTTTGATAAAAAAGCGGGTCAAGTCCTTCTCATTATCATCCTGAAGATACATGATAAGTGAAGTTATTTCATCCTTCTTCTCCCCGGTTATTTTTGTGGATACCTCCTCATTTTTCATGTCCTTATTGATCATATCAGCCTGGCTGCTGATGGCTACATACGCCCCTCCGGCTATAAAACCGCCTATAAAACCATACTTGGACGGGATGTCCCATTTAACCCATTCATTTCCGGAAAAATGAAAGACATCTAAAACCTCGGAATGGCCGGTTGAAACAAAACTAAAGAGCAGTGCTATTAACAAAAGCGTTCTTTTCATAATACCCTCCTCATGTAGTATCTGATCGATCTGTATTTATTGTAAATCAAATGGGGAGATTATGGAAAAAAGGAAGTTATTTGCCGGATACAAGCACTCTTTCCAGGTCAGAAGAAAACTGTTTCGATTCCCGCTTAAAAAGAACCTTAACCTCGTCCCAGCTGACTTTATGGCCCTTCATGTACACAGGCTCAGGATTAAAATCAGCGCCGGAAAAATCAACAAGCGACCGGCCTATATCAATGGCATTCACCCGTTCTTTGCCAAAGCGCTTCACCATGTGCCAGGCGACATCAGTGAAAGGGGTATCTTTCAGGACAAAATAAATGTCCGCAAAATCACCTTTGGTGCCGTTCTGGCTTACAGCCATAAGTTTCATGGTGACTATATCCAGAACACCGGCGACCCGGATACCCTCAACAGATAACGTCTCCTGAATGAACGGGTAATCATATTCAAGCAGAGAGAATCTCACACCATCCACTTCAGCAAAAAGATATCCGTCTTCCTCGGAAATAATATTAAAAGGCCGGCCGGTCCTTCTTATATCTGCAATCAGGGATTCCATACTGAAGCAGATGTCTGTGTAAAAGTCCAGGTTGCCGGATATCCTGTGACCTATCTGCAATGCCAGTGCAGTTCCTCCTGCCATTGTCCCATGATATTTTTTGATTATATCCTTGAGGCTGCGCAGAACCTTCCAGCCTGCATCAGAGAGGCACTCTTTATGGATATGTATCGTCATATGGGTTAGATACTCATATATGAAAAGATGATGCTAATTGTCGTTATGCCCGGCATTATCAACCATAAGTTTTGCAACAGCCTTTGCAAATGCGGCCGAATCCTTCGGCTTGGAACCCTCAAGCAGAAGCGCCTGATTGTAAAGAAGGTCTACGTACTCCTGAAGTATCGGGCTGTTCTTGTCTTTTTCAAACATACCGTTCATGGAATGCAATATCGGATGTGCAGGGTTTATCTCAAGTATCCTAAGATTTCTGGGCACATCCTGGCCCATCTGCCTCAAAAGCTTCTCAACCTGTGCGTCCATCTCCCCTTCATCCGCCACGAGGCAGCACGCGGAATCCCTGAGCCTTCCTGAAAGCCGCACATCCTTCGCATCATCCTTCAGCCGGTCTTTTATAAGGTCAAGGAGCGCCTTATACTTCTTCCCTGCCTTCTCTTTCTCCTCTTTATTGTTACTGTCCAGCGTAACATCGCCCTTGATCACCGATTTCAGCTTCTTCCCTTTATACTCAAGAGAGCTCATTACGATATCATCAATATCATCCAGCATTATGAGAACCTCATAGTCTTTCTCCTTAAAAGCCTCCAGATAAGGAGAATTAAGGGCCTCATCAAGTGAGGCAGCTGTTATGTAAAATATCTCGCCCTGCCCCTCTTTCATATCCTTAACATAGTCATGGATAGTCCTGAGCTTATCGCCTTCGGCCCTGGTGGACTGGAACAGAAGCAGCTCTGCTATAGCCTCTCTTCGTTGAAAGTCAAAGTGAATCCCCTCCTTAAGCACCCTTCCAAAGTCATAATGGAACTTCAGGTATTCGTCATAATCATTGTTCTTCATCTCAGCGAGGGTATCAAGTATCTTCTTGGTAAGGTTGTTCTTTATGATATCGATCTGCCGGTTGTTCTGAAGCATCTCCCTTGAAACATTCAGCGGCAGGTCTGACGAGTCAACGACTCCTTTCACAAACCTGAGGTAAGGAGGGATAAGTTCCTCGCAATGATCCATGATCTTCACCCTCTTCACATAGAGGGCGAGGCCCATCTTGTACTCCTTGTATAAAATATCCAAGGGCCTCTTTGCCGGAATATAGAGAAGCGCCGCAAACTCGTAATTCCCTTCAGCCCTGAAGTGTATGACCTTTGCCGGGTCGGAAAAATCATGCGCAATGTGCTTATAGAATTCATTGTATTCGTCGGCAGAGACATCTGATCTCTGTTTAAGCCATATCGCCTTCTGGGAATTGAGCTTCTCTTCCTCTTTAATTTTAATCTTCTCACCTTTCACGACGGTGCTCTCTTCCTCACGCTCAATATCCATAACTACAGGGTGTTCGATGAAGTCGGAGTATTTCTTGACAGTCTCCCGTATCGTCCACTCATCAAGATACATCTTATCCTCTTCCTTGAGATGCAGGATAACATCCGTTCCTTTCATATCTTTTGCAGCATCCTCAACCGTAAAAGTACCGTCAGCCGCTGATTCCCATCTTACACCTGTAGCCTTATCATGGCCTGCCTTTCTCGAAAGCACTGTAACCCTGTCCGCAACCATAAATGACGCGTAAAACCCCACGCCGAACTGACCGATGAGTTCAGGATTGTCCTTAACCTCCCTGCTCTGTATCGCAGCAAGAAACTCTTTTGTGCCGGAGTGGGCGATGGTGCCTATCTCCGCAATAGCCTCTTCCTTTGTCATGCCGATCCCGTTGTCGCTTATGGTCAGCGTCCCGGCGGACTTGTCTGCGGATATCTTTATCTTCCACTCCTTATCATCTTCAAGCATGTTCTTGTTCGTCAGGGATTCATAACTCGCCTTGTCGATAGCGTCAGACGCGTTAGAGATAAGCTCTCTGAGAAAGACCTCCTTATGCGAGTATAGAGAGTGAATCATCAGATCAAGTATCTGCTTTGTCTCTGTCCTGAATTCCATTGTCTGTTTAGTCATTAGAGTTACCTCGCTGAGTTAAATATGAATTTAAAAACACAAACATATATATAATTTAAAAAGCGGAGGAAAGTCAATGAAAGGCGCGGCGATTGCAATGTTACCAAATCGTTGAAACAACCCCAGACGCTCGCAGGGTTTCATCCTTCGTGATCAAAGATGAATTGTTATACAAAGCAGTCGCAGCTATCAGTCTGTCATGCATCTCCAGATCGGCTTCAATTTTGTCTGCGGCCCTCAATATTTCCACATTTAAGGGAACAATTTCAAAGCTTCCATTTTCTTCAATTCGCTTAAGTGTATCTTCAAACGAAATCGTAATCCTGCCTTTTCTTGCGATAAACATTATCTCGGCCAGAACAACAGCGGGCACAAATACGGTTCCTTCTTCTTCTGACGCCTGAAAAGCCTTAAGTGCGTCACTGCTCAACCGGCTGTCATCTGTAAAGTACCAGACAAGCGAATGAGTATCGGTTACATAGTCCATTAGATGCCCCTGCCTTTTTCATATGGAAAAAGTGACTTCCTGGCCTCAGTAAACAGTGAATCATCAATCTGGCTGCCCTTCCATATCCCGCGTAATGAAACCCGTTTACCTGTTTTTTTTACGCCTGCCTTAATCTCATCGGTCAATAAATGGATAATCCGGTACACATTCGGCAGCTTGTCGGCAGGAATTTTTTCGAGATCCTTTAATATTTTCTCTTTATAACTTGGCTGCATATTAACCTCCTCTTAGATATATTATTATCTCATAAATTCATCATTGAGTGCTTTTATAATCCACAAGTGCTTTCCCCCGGCATGAGGAAAAAGCGCAGAATTGTCTGTTTTTGGCTTGTTGAGCATTGCAAATAAAACGTCTGCTTCAGATTGAATGAGCATGATTCTTTGATTTCCACTCCTCCATTCAATTGTCTACCCTGCGGGATTACTTTTTCCAAGTAAATTTCAAATTCCCACAAGAACACTGCATTAAATTTCCAACAGCGTCATAATGTTTTTTTGAAATGAAATTATTACATTTTGAACATTTGGAAAGCCTTTCCAATTCCAAAACATCAGCGTAAAACATTTTCAGATCATCAATACTTTCAGAAAAGGTGCTGTCATGCGATGTCCTGTTGCCGAGGAATAGAGAAGCATTAAGTCTTTCAAAAACAGCCTGATCTTTCAATTCACATTTCCTATCCTTAAGTTTGCCTCTTAATTCTGAGAGCAATTCATTGGCCATTCTGTTTTCATTATGCTCGTTAAAAAGAAATCTTACCTTGACCTCAAGATTCAAGCAGACATTCTTTAAAAGACGTTCAAGATATTTTCGTATCATGTTCCCTAATTCTGAAGAGTCTGAGTTTTCAAGCTTGGCCTCAATCTTTGCCTTAATATCGGTCAAAGGCTCTTCAATACTTGCTCCAGTATCATGATCCCATCGCATTTTCTTAATCAGCCAGTTTTTCCCTTTGACCATATTTAAAACAATTTCGAACCAATCTCTTTCATGGGTGAAGAGAATTATCTGATAGTCACTAAACTTCTCTATCAAAAGCCTTGCGAATCGTGCTCGATGGTTGATATCAAAACTGGATATTACATCATCTAAAACAATAAACCTATTGAACTTGTTAAACGCCTTTACAGATGCTAAAAACAGACATATACCAAGACAATTCAAATGAGATTCACTTAAATACTTGTGGGGTGGTGATTCCGGTTGGCCGTGAAATTTAAATTGAAGGGTTATTCCTACAAACTCATCATCCTCATCAAGAGGAACCAGTTCTATTTCACTAACATTTTCAGAGGCATTCATAAATAAGTAGAGGTCATTTATGTCTTTGGATATTGACTCTAAAAATGAGCAAAGACCTTCTCTTTGCTTTTTTACAAACTCGTTATAAATAAGCTCCATAGACTGCTGCTGCTGTGTAAGAATTTCCGAAGCCTTTTTCATGAATTTAATCTCATTATAAGACTGTCTGACAGAGCTTATCTTGCTATATGCTGTGAATGTGAGGTCATCTTTCTTTCCAGTAATTATTTTTTCCTTTTTAGCTGCAAGGGCAGAAATTATAGTTTGAATAGCGGGTATATCTAAACTGATAAAATCCTCAGGCTTATTTATTAGTTCAAGCTCTGCAAGGGATGCCTTTTTGATTTTTTCCAATGCAGTTGACGTTGTCTCTTTTATTTGTTCAATTTCTTTTCGTATAGCAGTGTTTTCCTCTAAGAGCAAACATTTTTCTTTTAAAGCAGTTTCTATCTCTGTTAATGCCCCTTGAATAATCCGATGCGTTGTATTTTTATCCTCTATTGCTGCGTCTTTTTCTTTCTTAACAATAGCTAATTCTTCAAGTCTCTTTCTTAACTCATCAATCAGTTCCTCTCTGCTTTTATCCTCTAAGCAAAGCGGGCATTTATCATCTTCATACAATTTCTTCTCAAGAATAGAAAGCCCTTGTGATAATAAAGGTTCAAGATTTATTTTTTTGAGTTTTTCCTGATCTCTTGCAATCTGCTGACACTTTTCATAGAATGCCTTGTAAGACGAGCAACCACTATTAGAAGAAGCCGTGAAGCAATTCAAATTCTCAATAACTTTTTCATATGAAAGCTGCTGTGCAATAGCCTCTGTATCTTCCGGTTTCTTTAGAAACTCCAATATTCTATCAATGCTTGCATCGTCTTTAATTTCAATAAGCAGGTTCAGAGGCACAACCAATTCTTTAATAGCATTTAGGTATTGTTCATCGTCAATAATATTTTGGCCTATTTGTTCTATTATCTGAGCCTGCTTAATATTTATATAATTGTCGTAGTTTTTTATTTTTAGTTCTTTCTTTAAATCATTAACAGCCTTTTTCAAAACACCTTTTATCTTGGACACCTCGGAAAAACCTATTATCTGAGATATTTCTTCGAGCTTCTGTGCCTTGGTATATAAAATAAACCTCGATAAATCTTTGTACCTAAGGATAAGATTTTCTCGTAAAGATGCGTTCAGATAATCTTTAAAATCCTGAGAAGTATTTGAGTGCTCGCTGGTTAGCTTTGATTTTTTATAAAACAACTTTTTCCGACTGTCGCATTTTGAATCTGAGCAGTTCAACGTAGCATAAGCATCGTCACTATCTGGCAGAAAGATATTTCTGAGGGCAGACACCCCCTTGGTTCCAATTTCCTCTGTCGAAAGATGTTCAATTTTATCGTAATAAAACCATTCAAAGGCATCTGCGATAGAGCTTTTTCCGCTGCCATTATCGCCATAAATAAGCACTGACTTAGATGATTCAATATCTATTCTAATATCCCTTCTGATTCCTCTAAAACTACTTATTTCAAGGCTCTTAATCTTCATTTATTGCTTCTCTCTAACCGTGCTCAATTCATTGGATAGATTTGTGTTTGTCAGGTTGCCCTCTTGATATAGCCTTAAAATAACGGAGGCAACTTCTTTATTTACACCGTCAATATTCTCAATCTGAGGAAAGAACTCATCGAGTATCGCCTGTCCGCTTTTTATTTCATTCGTCATAGTTACCCCCTCTTTTCAAAATACTTCCAGGCAATTTCAAGAGTCATCGGCACATCATGTTTTTTGATCTCAAATCCGCTCTTGTTATTACAAATAGGATATACGCCGTATTTATCCAGAAAATCAAGGATAAAATAACTTTCTAAATCCTCTATGCGGTATTTCCATATCTGCTTCAGCATTTCAAAATTGAGATATGTAAAATATAGCCCTTCAGATTTTCGATAGTTGGAAATACCTTCATTCCCTGAAACACCCTCATAGTGATCAGAAAGCCTCTTGCCTATACTGTTAGTCTTCTTTTCGCTCATGCCTATATATATCAGACTCGACTTACCAAAGGGATATGGCATTTCAGTCTCCTTCAAAAAGATAAAATAAAGACCGCATATGCCTATCAATGGCTTGATATTCCTTAATTCAAAGTCCTGTTGTCTGTCAAAATTGATCTTAAATACTTTCATCTCACCTAATTTTCTTGAACCTGTATCCTCCCTTTTTTATATAAGTATCAAAGTATGTTCCATGAGAACCGGCTTTCATCAGCCCTTCATATTTTGATTCCGGCACATTGGAATATTGATAAATGCCTCCACTGTGAAACTCAATCTCTAAAACCATACTCTCAGGGTCATAACCAACTGACGCAAGATTTGACGATGATACCGCAGTTCTATTCATGTTCTACCTCCTCTGAAGCATGTCTTTCAATTTAAGAATAGCCGCTTCTTCTATGGCGTTTGCTTCGTCCGTTCTCTTTGAATTTTATGAATTATACCATTTCCGATTTTACGCCTGCGAAAAAACTTACATACATAGCAAACGGCACATTTCTATAGGATCAAAGATGATTCAGAGAACTTTTCATCAAGGCTCATTTTATTTCTCTTTTCAATTATTATTTATTAGAAAATCTCCCCTTGCCCCTCTTTGCCAAAGAGGGGTGACACACCAATATATTGTCAAGGCAACTATATTGTTTTCATAAATCGCCGGACCTCTTTCACAATTGATCCGAAAAACCGTATCGGCAGGTCATGTCCCACGCGCTCGATCAATTTAAATGAAGCTTTAGGAAGTCTTTCTGACAGAAACCTGCCTGCCTGCCAAGGGATTATGGAATCTTCTTTGCCGTGAATTACAACTGCAGGTATCTTAATGTTTCCCAGCAAATCTCGCAGGTCTGTATCCTGAAGATATCGAAGCCCTTTAATCAATTCTTCATTTCCTATCAGACAAGACGCATCTGCTTCTCTTTCAAGTGAATCCATATCTTCTACAAACGGTTTGTGAGTATTTATCAGAAAATTAATGAGCGTTGTTCTTGCATCCTTTTTAATCCCGCTTATCATGGCACGCAATACAGAAGGAGAAGTTCCGAGATCATAATCCTTACATGAAGTGAACCTGGATGCAGCGCTTATTAAAATCATGCCGTCTATCTTATTTTGGCAATGAACAGCAGCCTCCAGAACTGCCATCCCGCCTGTTGACCAGCCGACCAGAAGACAGTTTCCGCCTGCGTCATTGATGATATCCACAAGTCCCGTGGCATAACCTGAAGAGAGATCATGTATTGATACCATCAGGACATCAGAGAAGACTGAACATGCATCAGAAAGTTTTTGCAATGACTCTTTTGGAGACGCCCAGCCTGAAACAATAATTATTTTTTTCACAATGAAGATCCTTTCTGCAGCAAATCTGGTCTAATCTAATCCTGAAAGACTATAATTACAATACCACAAAATGATACTGCAAAAAGACAAAATAGAGTCGGCTTTTTCTCAGGCGGCAAAAACATATGACACATATGCTGATGTTCAGAAAGAGTCAGCCTCAAGGCTTATGCTCCTGCTTGAACATATTGATCCGGCATCAATTCTCGAAGTGGGCGGCGCGACTGGGAATTATACTATCCGGCTTGCCGAAAGATTCCCCGAAGCCTCAATTACCTCGGTTGATTTCTCCCGTGCCATGATAGATGTTGCCATGACAAAGATCTATGAAAAACCTAATGTGCGCTTCATCTGTAAAGACGCGGAGAAATTGCTCAGTGAAACTGGTGAGATGTATGACCTGATAACTTCTAACGCAGCGCTCCAGTGGTTCAATGATATAAACAACTCTGTTAGGAACATCAAAAAGCTTCTCGCTCCTCAGGGAACCCTTATCTTCTCTGTCTTCGGCCCTCAAACCTTTAATGAACTTTCAGGCGCTCTTGACCATCTTTACGGCAGGCAGGTAACGATTCCGGCGCACAGCTTCTCTCAGAAAGATGATCTATTATCAATGCTGAATGACATCTTTGACAGCGTGGTTTTAGAGGAAGTAAATTTAACGCGTAAATATGCCTCAACCTTTGACCTTCTCAGGCATATAAAAAAGACCGGCGCCACAGGCGGCCGGCCTTCTTTAAGTCTTAACAAATCTATGCTCAGAACAATGGATGAGTGGTTCAAACAAAATCACGGGGAGTGCACAGCAACATATCAACTGTTCTTTGTCACAGCCCGCAATAAATAAGCTTTTCTGCTATTCAACCACACTGACCTTCATCTCGATCTTTTCGTTCGGTTTATCACTGGCGTTACGAGGCTGGCTCACTATCTTATCAACAGCATCCATGCCTGATACAACCTCGCCGAATACCGTGTACTGCTTATCAAGGAATTTGGAATCAGCGACACATATGAAGAACTGGGAACCCGCGCTGTCAGGATTTGAAGATCTTGCCATTGAAACTATCCCGCGCTTATGTGACTTATCATTGAACTCAGCCTTGACTGAATACCCGGGGCCTCCGGTGCCGTTTCCGCTCGGGTCTCCGCCCTGTATCATGAAACCGGGAATTATGCGGTGGAACGTCGTGCCGTTATAAAAGCCCTTCTTTGCGAGATCAATGAAGTTCTTCACATGATTCGGCGCGACATCAGGAAAGAACTTGATCTCTATCTTCCCGAATTTGGTATCTAAAACAGCTTTTGTTGTTGACATCTTCTTGATCTCCTCTTTTGTAAACTTAGCGTTTTTTGTCTCAGCAGCATTAACATGAAAAGTGAAAACAGCCGTAAGCATCAATACTAAAAGTGTTAACTTGAATATTTTCATACTTCCTCCCTGGTTATCATTTTCCAACAGAAGTTATATTACCCAAATTGAATACGGAAGTGCAATAAAAGCTGGCAAAACAGTACTACACGCCCATAATTTTTAGTAATAGTGCACGAAATCCTTGAGATTCTCGTCATTCACATATACGCAATAATAATCGCACCATTCATCACTGCTCTTCAGAAACCCTATGCATGTAGCATCATCCGCGTATGGCCCTGCAATGATGTCTTCATCAATCCAAACACAAGTCATATACCAACCCGGGCCATTCCAGTATTCTTTTTCACCTTCAGCATAGGACAATCCCGCACCGATCAGAACAAGAAATGCAAATGCCAGAACCAATGGTCTAATCATAACTTTCATAGTCAGAAGTGTGCAAAGGCAGGTAATCTTTTTATCTTTTGTATCTCCTTCGCAGTTGAGGAGTGCGTTAGATGATATAGATCCCATGCCAATTGCAAATTAAGCCAAAACTGAGCATCCATGCCGAAAAGTTTCTCCAGACGAAGAGCTGTATCAGGAGTTACCCCCCGCTTCCCATGTATCAGTTCATTAACTCGGGGATATGAAACCCCAAGCTTTTCTGCCAACTCACTCTGCGTCATTTTCAGCGGCTTGAGAAACTCCTCCAGCAGCATTTCACCGGGATGCGTCGGCGGACCATTTCTGGGTATGCGAACCATCTTTTACCTCCTCACTATTCAGTGATAATCTGTAATTTCGACATTTTCTGCGCCATCGTCTGTCCACACAAAGCAAACCCGAAACTGATCGTTAATTCGTATGCTGTGCTGGCCCTTCCGGTTATCTCTAAGGGATTCCAGCAGGTTACCCGGTGGAATTTTTAACGATTCCAGGGAAACGACGCCATTAAGTTGATCAAGTTTTCGTTGCGCCACCCGCCAAATTTGCTGCGGACAGGCATGGCGTGCATTGCTGGTATTTTTCCTGTCAAAAATGTCCTCAGTGCCCTTGATACGGAACGATTTGATCACCGGGCTTCCTCTCGTTTTGACATCACCGCCATAATGAAATTATAACGGTATCCGTTATATATAGCAATGCCTAAAAATAAAGATAATATTTTCACCTTCGCATCCCCCCTATAATTGCATTAAAGCCTGCCCTATGAAATAATAACAGGCTATGAATCTTGCTTCTTTTCAGAGACCCAGCCAATATATAGGCAATGAGATTAATATCATCCGCAAAGAGGCCGGCCTTAAGGTTGCCCTGTGCTTTCCTGACACATATGAAATAGGGATGTCCCATCTGGGGCTGAAGATACTCTACTCAATAATAAACAGCATCCCTGATGCTTCTGCCGAAAGAGTCTTTGCCCCGTGGACAGACCTTGAGGCGCACATGAGGAAAGAGTCCATTCCGCTCACCTCTCTGGAATTCGGGCGGCCGCTTAAAGATTTCAGCATTATCGGCTTTACGCTTCAGTATGAACTCTCTTATACGAATATCCTGAACATGCTTGACCTTGGAGGGATTCCTATCCGTTCTGAAGACAGAAACGACAGCTACCCTCTTGTGATTGCAGGCGGGCCATGTGCTATGAACCCGCTGCCGTTGGTGCCGTTCATTGACGCCTTTGTAATAGGTGACGGAGAAGAGGCTATCCTTGAGATCATCGAGGCATGCTCAAATATAAAAAACAAAACCGGACAGCTTGCCGCACTCTCAAAGATCGAGGGGATATATGTGCCTTCTCTTCATGATACCCAAAAGGACAGGATCAGGAAACGGATTGTTGAGAATCTTGATGATGCGCCGTTCCCTGACGCCCCGCTTGTGCCTTATGCCGCACCTGTGCATGACAGGATAGCTATCGAGATCTCGAGGGGATGCACAAAGGGATGCAGGTTCTGCCAGGCAGGCATGATCTACAGGCCTCTTCGCGAAAGGTCAAAGGAGAATCTCCTCTCCATTGCGCTGAACTCACTCACAAAGACCGGGCATGAGGAGTTATCTTTCTCATCATTGAGCACAGGCGATTACAGCAGTCTTCTGCCGCTGATAAAGTCTATCAACAGCGCCTGTTCAGGTTCACATGTCGCTGTCGCCCTTCCGTCTCTCAGAGTAGGCGCTATAACACGTGAGCTTCTAAAAGAAGTAAATAATGTCAGGAAGACCGGATTCACCATGGCGCCTGAGGCAGGGACCAAAAGGCTGCGCGACATCATCAACAAGGACTTCACGGAAGAAGAGTATAACGAGACGCTCGAGATACTCTTTTCCGAAGGATGGCAAAGTATCAAGCTCTATTTCATGATCGGCCTTCCTACAGAGACGCGCGCTGATTTGGACGGAATAATAGATATGGCAAAGACAGCCCTGACAAAGGGCAGAAAGATCACAGGAAAACGGGTGAATATCAATGTCGGCATATCCGCATTCGTGCCGAAACCGCACACGCCATTTCAGTGGCATGGACAAAGCCCTTCTGTTGAACTTCGCGCTAAACAGGATATGCTGAGAAATGTGCTGAGGAAGAGGGGCATGAACTACAAAGGCCAGCATGTTGAAGTAACGCTTTTAGAGTCTGTCTTTGCAAGGGGTGATGCTCAGAGCGCGATCCTTCTGGAGGATGCGTGGAGGTCAGGATGCCGCTTTGACGGCTGGTCAGAGATGTTCGACTATAACAAATGGACAAAGGCAGCGGAAAAGTCAGGCATGAACCTTGAGAGCTATGCCTGCAGGACATTCGATCTTGATAAGAGACTGCCATGGGAATTCATAGATACAGGAGTGACCACGGACTTCCTGAGGTCTGAATATAACAAAGCGCTTCAGGGCATCGTGACCCCTGACTGCACCGATGTATGCACAGGATGCGGGCTCAAGTGCGCAAGCAGAAAGAATATAACGGAATGCAGTCCCGCTCAAACAGATATGCTTCCTATGACTCAAAGCATCAACAAGAACCTGCCGCCGTCAAAGATACGGGCCAGATATTCAAAGACCGGGGTGATGCGTTACCTTTCTCACAGTGAGGTCATGACCGCTATCCTCAGGGCTGCAAGAAGGGCAAGGCTGCCTGTCGGTTATTCATCAGGTTTTCACCCGCACCCGAAGCTATCATTCGGGCCCGCGCTATCGGCAGGGGTTGAGGGGCTAAGCGAGTATTTTGATATAGAACTGTCAAATATAATGAATCATACAGATTTCCTGAACCGGATTAACCTTGAACTGCCTGAGGGGTTAAAAGTGTTAACTGCTGAGATGATACCTTTAAAGGCCAGAGCGCTGGATGATTTCATATGCCGTTACAGATATGAGATACTTATTGACAATGATGCTGAAAAACATATAAATTCCTTTATGCAGTCTGCTTCAGTTTCCGTGTCAAGAGAGAAAGGCGATGTGGATATAAGGCCTTTGGTTGAGAAAGCAGAAGTAAATAACGGGAAGCTCTACCTAACTCTTAGAGATGATGGTAGAATAAAAGTCAGGCTATGGGAGATATTAAAAGGCTTGCTCTGTAAGCCGGCTGAGGAATTATACGCGCTGACGATAAGCCGAACCAATGTTTACGGCCTTGAAAGCGGTGAATGGACAGAACCTTTAAAGGATCAATAATATGCCCGGAAAGATAATAATGAACGTAACTCCTGAAGAGACCCGCGTAGGCCTTCTGGAGTCTGACAACCAGCTGCTCGAACTCTATATCGAGAGAAAGAAAGACGCCAGCCTGGTCGGCAATGTATATAAAGGAAAGATCGTAAAGATACTTCCGGGGATGCAGTCGGCTTTCGTTGATATAGGCCTTGAGAAAGCGGCGTTCCTTCATGCTGCTGACGTTTACTCATCTTATGACAACTCGATCTTCAGTGAAGACCTTGATGAGCCGATACCTGTCAACCTTCCTATTGAGGACATGCTTCAGGAAGGGCAGGATCTCTTTGTCCAAGTCTCAAAAGACCTTATAGGGACGAAAGGCGCGAGAGTCACTTCTTATATCACGCTGCCCGGGAGGCACCTCGTATTGATGCCGGGCGTCGAGCACATCGGCATCTCTCGAAGGATAGTCAATGAAGAAGAGAGGGAAAGGCTGATGCAGATAATCACCAGGCTCAAGCCTGAAAACTTCGGCTTCATAGTAAGGACTGCGAGCGAAGGATGCACGGAAGAAGACATTGAAAAGGACATAGCCTTTCTTATGCTTCTGTGGAAGAACATCCAGAGCAAGATGGGCAACCCTGATGCGTCCCGCCTTATCTACAGCGACCTGGACCTGGGGCTGAGAAGCGTAAGAGACCTCCTCGGCCTCGAAGTCGACCAGCTTATCATCGACTCTGAAGAAGAGTATGACAAGATAGTTGATTTCATTAAAAATTATTTCCCGAAATTAATCGGCAATGTGCATCTTTACGAAGGCCCTGAACCTATATTTGACGCCTATGGCATAGAGCTTGAGATCCCGAAGGCGCTGGGAAGGCGCGTATGGCTCAAGTCCGGAGGATACATAGTTATCGACCAGACCGAGGCGTTGATATCAATTGATGTCAATACCGGAAAGTATGTCGGCAAGGCTTCGCTTGAAGATACGGTACTCAAGACCAACCTCGAGGCTGTAAAAGAGATCGCGTATCAGATAAGGCTAAGGAATCTTGGCGGCATAATAATCATTGATTTTATTGACATGGAAAAAGATGAGAACAAAGAGAAGCTCTTCAACGTCTTTCAGGAAGCTGTGAACAAAGACAGGGCAAAATGCACTGTACTGCAGGTGTCGGAATTCGGGCTTATCGAGATGACAAGAAAGAGGGTAAGGGAGAGCCTCGGCCGTGTGCTGGCGCAGACATGCTCCTATTGTGAAGGCAAAGGATTCGTGAAATCTCCCACCACCGTCTGCTACGAGATATTCAGGGAGATCAGAAAGATAGGTTCGACAAAACGAAACGGTAAGGTCGTGATCACTGCCCACCCTCTTGTTGTGGATCTTATATATGAAGAAGAGAGAGAGGGGATCGAGAACATAGAAAAAGAGAACAATCTCAAGATCATAGTCAAAGCCGACAAGAATTATCACCAGGAATACTACGAACTGGTGATAATGTGAAGGCTTTGGCAAATCCCCGGCTGAACCTGTCATAATATAAACACATCCTGCCTTAAGGAATTGTTGCGGATACCGTCAGATGAAGACCAGTGAGAAGCTCAACAGATTAAAGAAGAACCTGAAAAAGATGGATCGGGCCATCATAGCCTTTTCAGGCGGTGTTGACAGCACATTCCTGCTCAAGGCAGCCTCTGTCTCCGGGCTTAAAGAGATACTTGCGGTGACCGCGGTCTCCCAAAGCCTTCCTGAAGAAGAGCTCTCTTTCGCAAAAGAGATCACCGCTGAATTAAATATCCCTCACAGGATCATCACATCAGATGAGATGAAGGATGAAAATTACTCAAATAACCCGCCCGACAGGTGCTATTACTGCAAAAAAGAGCTCTTCACAAAGCTGAAAGAGATAGCGTCTGAAGAAGGATTTTCTCACATCCTTGACGGCAGCAATGCCGATGATATGAAAGACTGGCGGCCAGGAAGGCGCGCGGCAGAGGAACTGAATGTAATAAGTCCGTTACTGGAAGCCGGCCTGAGCAAAAACGAGATAAGGGAGCTATCAAAGGCTTTTGGCCTCAGGACATGGGACAAACCATCATCTCCCTGCCTTTCATCACGCTTCCCATATGGACAGAAGATCACCTCTGAAGCGCTCGAGCGGGTCGGCCATGCTGAAGCTTATTTAAAAACATTTAACCTGAAAGATCTGAGGGTGAGAGACCATGGCGATATAGCCAGGATAGAGGTTCTTCCTGATGAATTCCATATACTCTTTGATGCGTCTGTCAGAAAAAAGATCACCGCATACCTCAAGGCACTGGGTTATAAATATATTACACTCGATCTCCGCGGTTTCAGCAGCGGAGGATTCAATGAACATTTAAAGATAGAGGGAACAGGGAATAAGGGGCAGGGTTCAGGAAAGAAATGAATGACGCAAAATACTGCAGCGAGCTCTCCAGGTGCGTAAAATGCGGCACGTGCAAATCACTCTGCCCTACCTACATGACATCCCTGAATGAATCCATGGGCGCAAGGGGCAGGGTCGCTATGCTCGAAGCGTTGTGTAAAGAAGGGCTTGCCCCGAGCAAAGTGCTGGCCGACAGGATATTCAACTGCATACTCTGCGGCGCATGCAAGGGCCTTTGCCCGTTAGGCATCAATATCCCTGAGATGATATATCATGGAAGGGCACTTCTTAAGGATTCATACCGTAATAAAAACCTGCTGAACAAAGCCCTGCAATATTCAGCTTCAGGCATGGACACCACTTTTTCTCTTTTAAGCGTCCTTCAAAAGATACTGTACCGTCCGCTCTACAGGTCAGGAAAGCTGCGCTATATGCCTGCCGTTACTTCTCATCCATTCAAAAACGGCATACAGGTCTATAAAAATACAAAAAAGATCGGAAGGATAGCGATATTCACAGGCTGCCAGATCAATTATTTATACCCCCATATCGGGGAAGCGCTTGTAAACATCCTCCTCACAAAGAGATACGAGGTCATAGTATTTAAGGGCGAAGTATGCTGCGGCGCGCCTATGAGAGGCGCCGGGCTTGAGGATGAGGCAAAGGCGGCGGCAAGAAAGAACATTAATACCTTTAAGATGACAAGGGCTGAAGCCGTGATCAGCATGTGCCCTACATGTACAAATACCATCAGGTCAGAATACCCTGAGCTTACAGGCGACACGATTACAAACATAATGGATGTGAACGAGTTTTTTATAAAAAACAATATAACTCAGGGGCTGGAACTGCCGCGCGAAGTTGTAACTTACCATGACCCATGCCATGCACGGTACGGAATGAAGATGACAAGAGAACCGAGGGAGATACTCAAAAGCATTAAAGGTGTTGAGTTCGTAGAGATGAAGAATGCAGATGAGTGCTGCGGGTTCGGGGGTTTCTTCAGCATGAATTACAAAGACCTTTCGAGGGCTATAGGAAGAAAGAAGTTTGAGAACATAAACAACACCCATGCCGGTACGGTAGTAACATCATGCCCGGGCTGTGTCATGCAGCTTGAGGATATAAAGAGAGAGACAGGCAGCGATGTAAAGATCAAACACATCGTTGAAGTAGTTGATGATGCGATGCACGGCTGAAAATCCTCACCCGGCACTATTTACTCAAAATCACGCCAGACAATCTTCTTTCCACAGGCAATCAGTCTGAGGACACCCGATCGACGCATCAGTCCTGAAACAATCAGAGTTGCCTTCTGCCTTTTGTATGGAACGAATAAGCTCGTCTTTCTTCTTGTTTAAATCTTTTACGCCGTTCTTCTTTGCGATCTTCCTGATATCCTTCAGGTTCATTTCATCCCCCATAATGTCCGTTCATATCTATTTATTCGATATCTAACTTCTTTTCCTTCTTTTTTGCCTCTTCAGTCTTCGGGATAGTGATCTTCAGCACGCCGTCTTTAAAGGATGCCTTGGCCTTATCGGCCTGTATCTCCGCAGGGAGTGTAAAAGAACGGGAGAATGATCCGCATGAGCTTTCATATCTGTAATAATCCTTCTTCTCGGTCTTCTCCTCTCTCTTCTTCTCGCCGGAGATCGTGACAGACCTGTTCGTCAGGTTTACATCTATATCCTTCTTGTCCATGCCCGGAAGCTCTGCCTTTAATACGATATTGCCGTTCTCTTCATAGATGTCCACCGAGGGCGACAACTCTCCCTTCTCAAAAATGCCTGGAAATCCAGGAATCAAATGCCGCCCGAAAGGCCTTCTGTATAAGTCCTCAAAAAGCTCCTCCATCCTCTCAAGAGGTGAAAGCCAGTGTGCCGGGCGCTGTATCTGAAGCTCTCCTTTTTCAGCCTTCTTCTCCTTTGCCATCTTTTCCCTCCTTAAATAATAATTAATCTTCCCATAATGGAGTAATATTTCTTACACAATTATCAGGGAATTGTCAGGATGTCAAGTAATTTTTATCATAGATCTATAACTGAGTTTGATAACTGTGAAATGTCATCTGCTATAATACGACATGGAAAAAAGGCGTTCTGAAAGAAAACAGGTACATATCAGGGTCAAGCTTACCGTTGGCGATAATAACTATGACGCTTTTATAAATAATGTTTCATATGAAGGTATAGGCTTAAATATAATATTAGCCCCTGAAGAAAGGGTGGACGGCATTCTTCCCAATACAATACTCGGATTGAGATTTCATCCAGGCCCGGCAGTTGAAGTAACCCTGAAGTGCGATATCAAATGGGTGAATATATCTTCCGATAAAAGTGTCGGGATCATATACATGATAGGCTCTGAAATTTTAGACCCGCCTGCTGAATACAAACATTTCATAAAGAATTTATAGATTGCTAAGAGGGGATTTATAATTCTCACCTTAGCAAGGGAACCTGCCTGCCGGTAGGCGGGGACACAAAGGGGCCTCTTTTAATCCTTCTTACATCCACAACCGCACACGACGCTTTTTGCCTTTGCTTTTCCGAAAGCTTCCTTCCCTTCCAGATAACAGAGCCACGCTATCACGAACGTCCCGGCTGAATCTATCCAGCCGATATGTGTCAGCTCATAACCCGCGCTTGCGAGCAGAAGCACGACAGAGAGCCGCAGGCAGGCTCGGGTGCAGGCCGCGTCCGAGAGAATGGCATCCGAATTGAGCTGCTTCCCGACCTTTACCTTATAGTGTATCAACAGCCACATCGCTGCAATGGATACCATTGAGACCACAATACCCCATAAGGCGGTATCCGGTTTATGCCCCTGAAAAAGATTGACAGCAGCGGTGATCGAGAGCCCGATGGTCAGGACATAAAATCCGGCTCCTGTTATCTTGAGCGCAGTCTGTTCAAAATGGTCAAGATTCTCTGTTCCGCTATTCCGGATCCTCCGCACCATGTGCCATATGGCGATGCCCGAGACCACCTCGACAAATGAATCCACGCCGAACCCGAAGAGAGACATGCTCCCGTCCTCAATGCCGAATATGACGGAAACAACGCCTTCGATGATGTTATAAAAGATCGTAAAGAGCGCCAGCGCCGCTGCCGTGGAGTAAAGTTTGCTGTTCTGTTGTTGAGAATTGGAATTTATCATGGATGCTTCCCTCTATATAATAGATTATCGGGATCAAATTACCGTAGTTTCACTTTCCTCTCTGATTAATTCCTTATATAGCCATGAAAGGCCAGACCGTATCATCTGTTTGACTTTTTATTAAAAACACGCATACAATTAATGCATATCAAGGAGGTGCATAATATGCGTGCGACATTAAACATACCCGACGACCTCGTTTCTGAAGTTCAGAAGCTGTCCGGCGAGAAGTCCAAGACAAAGGCGATAACAGCAGCCATGAAGGAATTTGTCCGGCAGAAGAAGATCAAAAAACTGATCGCGCTAAGAGGCAAAGTACAGATTGATTATGATTGGCAGAAGGAAGAAGAACTCGAGATGAAAGCGCAGAAAGAACGGGAGAAACTACATGGAAGAAAAAAATAACGGCATATTAGCTGACACAAGCGTATGGATAGAGTTCTTCAAACTGGAATCTTTAACAGGCAAGAAACTTGAGTCGCTTATAATTAAAAACTCCATATGGACCTGCGGAGTGA
The DNA here is from genome assembly GCA_016207885.1 of Nitrospirota bacterium. Classification (NCBI taxonomy): domain Bacteria; kingdom Pseudomonadati; phylum Nitrospirota; species Nitrospirota bacterium. Next base: position 24,212 of record JACQZE010000004.1, read on the forward strand.
TACTCTTTGAACTGCTGCAGGGAGTAAGGTCAGGAGATGAAAAGGCATTAATTCTTGAAACCCTGTCGGATATGAAGCATATGGAAATGACACAGCCGCTTTGGGGAAAGGCAGCTGAACTTTCCGCCTTATTAAAAAGGAAAGGGTTGAATCTGCCGCAGTCAGACATATTCATCGCATCCATCGCCATAGAACATAACCTCTCAGTATTCACCCTCGACAAGCATTTTAAACAGATACCCGGAGTAAGAATATATAAGGCATAACATCCATCACAATAGGCTATGATTGTATTCCCCTCCCTGGTTAATTCCTTATCTTGAAAATGCAAATGGAAATGGTCTTTAATTATAACCATGACCGATATCATCTCTGCTGAAATAATCGAGAAGAAGATCTATCTTATCCGTGGACTCAAAGTCATGCTTGACCGCGACCTTGCAGAACTGTATGAAGTAGACACCAAGGTTTTTAACCAAGCTATTAAAAGAAATGCCAAAAGATTTCCAGACGATTTTATGTTTCAATTAAGCCAATCAGAAGCGGCAGAACTTTCAAGGTCACAATTTGTGACCTTGAAGAGAGGCCAAAACATCAAATACTTACCCTATGCCTTCACTGAAAATGGAGTAGCCATGCTGTCCGGTGTTCTGAATAGTGACAGGGCAATAACGGTCAACATTCAGATAATGAGAACATTCACAAAACTGCGTGAAATGCTCTCGTCCCATAAAGAGTTAAGGCAGAAGATCGAGGAGATGGAAAAGAAGTATGACAATCAGTTCAAGATCGTTTTTGACGCCATCCGCCAGCTGATGACACCGCCTGAGACTAAGAGTAAAAAGATTATTGGATTTGGAGGAGAAAAGTGAGAAATTAAGGAAGTCCGACTTACATGATATTACAAATCCTACTTTTTGATTTTTATGCTTGCTTGATTACTAATTAATCAAGCATAATATGCGAAAATTCAAAAATAGATTTCCCTGAATACTTAAAAAGTAATTCTAAATTAGAAATGTACTTTAATGAAATCATAACTGCGATTATTGCAATACCAGATGTTGTCTGGGCTGCTATTATTGCTTCATTTCTCACATTAGGAGGCGTGTTATTAACTAATAGAGGAAGCAATAAGCGACTCACTAACCAACTATTGCACGATGCTCAACAAAGGGATAGGGAACGCAGCATGGAACTGAAACGAGAAGTATATCTTAAAGCAACTGAAGCCATTACAGTAAATCACATGATTTTAATGAAACTTACAAATTTAAATGTTCAAGAACTGGAAATAGCTCAACAATTTTCAAACGCTGCTGCAACTATTGCTAAAGTGAATATTATTGCATCTACGAAAACAGTGAACGCAGTATCTGATTTATCATCAGAACTTGGAGAAAACTATCTCCAACTTTTAGCTCAAAGAATCCCTCTTGTTCAACGAAAAGCCAATATCGAAGTTTTGAATATTCTTATTAACAAGTTTTCTTCTGAACGAGATCAGATGATTGAGTTAATGAAAAAAAGCAATATCCAAGGCAACTATGATGAAAGACTTTGGAAAGTCATTAATGACAATTTTGAATTTGCTGGAGAACAAATAAAGAAATATTCAAACGAACGAGACCAACTGTTAGCGTTGAATAATCAAGAATTAGTAAACTTTACAAAAGATTGTTTTCAGGCATCAAAGAAAGTCGGCAATTTTTTTATACCTGCAATTCAAGCTATTAGAGAAGAAATGGATATACCGTTTGATGAAGACGGATATAAAGATACCATAGAACGCTCGTGGTCAAAAGCCGAACGTTCTATGAGTAAGTTTATTGAAGAGTTAACAAACAAGAAAAACCAATAATAACAAACAGTGAAACTTCATTATTGATAATTAGAAAACTTTTATGAAATTTCTCGCCCCTTTGCCTAAGTGGTGGGAAAAGTTAGATTCCCAATCGACTGCTCACGGTATGATTTAAATCATACAAAACTCACCCGCCATTCCTGTTATAATTAATCATGCCGATATACGAATACAGGTGCAATGAATGCGGTGAAGAGTTTGAGAAGCTTGTCATGGGGAAGGATGCTGCTATCTCATGCCCGAAATGCGATTCAAAAGATGTAACGAAAAAACTCTCGGTCTTCGGCTTGAGCGGATCTGAGAAGCAGGCTCCGTCAGGATGCACTTCTTGCAGCAAGTCAAGCTGCGGCACACGTCATTAGGCATAAGTCACAATAGAAAATACAACAGGAGGTTTTGATATGGGAGAAGGATGCGGATGTGGTTGCGGCAGCGGCGGTGGAGGGCCTTTTGCTGAAGGCAGGGAGCTTGTGGAGTTTGTATCTAAGGCGCATGGCGGAGCGATCAAGGATCAACTGCTCCAGGACGGCGGGTTAAAAACAAAGTGCCAGGGATGCGGCGAGCCTTTTACACTTAAAACATTTGTAGGGAAATGCCCGAAATGCGGAGGCGTGCATGCTGTCTCGCCGCCGAGATGTTCTGATGCTGCGAATATCCAGTACGCGGGTAAAGGCTTTAAACTGCCTGAATAGATAGAACCTATCTATAAACTTAAGATTAAGATGTCATTCCCGCAAGCAAAGCGCGTCGGGAATCCCTACTGGAGAAAGATTCCGGACAAGCCGGAATGACTAAAACAGGGCACTTTATAGACATACTCTGAATAACCACGGCCACAAAAAAGACCCCTGCTAAACACAGGGGTCTTTTTTTATCTGCTTTACCTAATGTGAAAGATCGTGAATTATTTCTTTGTAGTATCAGCCTGTTCCTGTTTCACAGCGTTATCTCTGTACTTGCAGGTTGTGGAGCAGCCGGCCAATGTAAATGAGAGGACAATTAATAATACGGCAAGTTTTTTCATATAACTCCTCCTTTTATTGTTCAAGTCAATTTTATATAAATTATAAGTATTATTTGCAAATATTCAAGCTTTTTTTGTCTTTATGTAATTAAGCATCCCGCCGGCAAGGATCATCTCTTTCTCCCGCTCAGTAAGGCCATGCTCAATTTTATACTCTATTCCTGACTTGCCTGTCATCGTGACTGAGGCGGATGTCTTTATATCCTTTGCGAGCGACGGGAAGAATATCTCATCATTCTCACTTAACAGGTCATATATTTCATCCTTGACAGTAAGGGGAAGTATGCCGAAGTTCACAAGATTGTCCCTGTGGATGCGGGCGAAGGATTTTGCCAGGACAGCCTTGATGCCGAGATACATCGGCGCAAGCGCGGCATGCTCCCTGCTTGAACCCTGTCCGTAATTTGTCCCTCCGAGAATTATGCCTGCGCCTGAGGCTTTAGCCTTTGCGGGAAAAGAAGGATCAACCTTTGAGAAGACATATTCACTTATCGCCGGTATGTTCGACCTCAACGGCAGTATCTTGGCTCCGGCAGGCATGATGTCATCGGTGGTTATATTATCATCAACCTTAATTATTACCTTGGCTTTTAAAGATTCCCCGATCTCATCAGCCAGAGGGAACGGCTTTATATTCGGGCCTCTTAATATCTCAACCTTCTCAGGCTCTTCAGACGGAGGTATTATGAGTGAGTCGTCTATATCATATTTCTCAGGAACGCCTACAGGAGCAAAGCCTTTAACATATTCACGTGCATCGGTTATCGTGCCTGTGATCGCTGAGGCTGCCGCTGTGAGCGGGCTGCACAAGTAGACCTTATCATTCTGAGTGCCGCTTCTTCCCGGGAAGTTCCTGTTGAATGTGCGAAGAGAGACCGAGCCGGTTGGCGGAGACTGTCCCATGCCTATGCATGGCCCGCATGTGCATTCAAGCAGGCGCGCGCCTGCGGAGATAAGGTCGGACAGAGCCCCGTTCTCAGTTATCATCTTTAAGACCTGTCGTGAACCCGGGCTTATCGTCAGGCTCACCTTTGGATGAACCTTTCTTCCTTTCATAATCCTCGCCGCGGAAACGATATCAGCAAAAGATGAGTTGACACAGCTGCCGATGCAGACCTGGTCTACGGCCATTCCTGAAAGCTCTTTAACAGTCATCACCTTATCCGGGCTTGACGGCGCTGACGCAAGAGGCTCAAGCTCGTTCACAGCTATAGAAATCTCTTCATCATAAGATGCATCGCTGTCAGCCTTAAGCTCTGACCAGTCTTTTTCACGCCCCTGAGCCTTGAAGAATGCGAGTGTCTGTTCATCAGAGGGGAATATCGAAGAAGTGGCTCCAAGCTCTGCGCCCATGTTGGTTATCGTCGCCCTTTCAGGGAGGGTGAGGTGTTTGAGTCCTTCGCCGCTGTATTCAATGACCTTTCCGACGCCGCCCTTTACAGTGAGCTTCCTGAGAACCTCAAGTATTATGTCCTTGGCGCTTACGCCCGGCTGAAATGTGCCTGTCAGATTTACGCGCACCACCTTGGGCATCACAAGCCAGAAAGGCTCTCCTGCCATGGCAAGAGCGACATTAAGCCCTCCCGCGCCGATGGCAAGCATGCCTGCTGCGCCTGCATTCGGGGTATGGCTGTCTGAACCTATGAGCGTCTCTCCGGGTTTTGCAAACCTCTCCAGATGAACCTGATGGCATATGCCGTTGCCGGGCTTTGAAAAATATAGGCCGTACTTGCTTGCGATGGACTGAAGGAACCTGTGGTCATCCGCATTCTCATATCCTGACTGAAGCGTATTGTGGTCAACATAGCTGACCGAAAGTTTAGTCTTTACCCTGGGTATGCCCATGGCCTCAAACTCAAGATACGCCATCGTGCCTGTCGCATCCTGCGTCAAAGTCTGGTCAATGGAAATGGCTATCTCATTTCCGGGCTTCATCGTGCCTGAGACTAAATGCGCTGCTATAAGTTTCTGAGTGACATTCATAAGATAAACTCCTTCTTTTTTAATTCCGGCTTACCACTGCCCCCAGACCTTCTGCGCCCACGGCACGATAACCTTGATGGTGTCGTTATACAGAACAAAAGCTATAAGCATCAGAAGCAGGCCGAAGCCGATCTTTGTCAATATATCCTGAAATTTTTCATTTAAGGGTTTTCCCCTGACAGCTTCAATGCACAGGAATACGAGATGCCCTCCGTCCAGGACCGGAACGGGAAAGAGGTTGATGACAGCAAGGTTAACGCTGATCAGCGCGATGAGATAAAAGTAATCAGCCATTCCTGATGATGCAGCCTTGGACGCTTCATTCACAATTACGATCGGGCCGCCTAACATCTTTGACGACATGTTGCCTGTTATCAGCCTTCCTGCCACATCCAGCGTAAGGGCGCACCATCCATAAACAGCCTGAACACCTTTCACAGGCGCAGACCAAATACTTGAACTCTGGATAACATTAAAACCCATTCCCTTTGATATGCCTATCCTGCCGTCAGCATCTGTCCTGACCTTTATGTCTATAACAGCCTCGCCCCTTTTTACATTAAGAGTTATCTCTGTGTCAGGATTCCCTGATATCAGCTTTGCCATCTCACCCCAGTCGCCCACCGCCTCACCGTTTACAGCAAGGACCGTGTCGCCTTCTTTCAGTCCAGCCTTCATTGCAGGCGAATCCTTGACAATGCCCTCAAGCCTTGTAGAGAGCCTTGATATGCCGATATCACCGATAGTGCTCTCATCCCCATTCTTGTTTCTGACCTTAGTCTCCTGAGGAGTTACGGCAATATCAATTATGAGCTCGCCTCTTTTTACCTTAATAAAGACTTCTTTAAGGGGGCTCTTCATGACAACCTCGTCGATCTCTACCCAGGTGCTGATCTCCTTGCCGTTCACGGAAAGCACGGTATCCCCGGACCTCAAGCCTGCATTCATTGCAGGCGAGTCTTTGGTGATGCCCTCTATCTTTGTATTGGTCAGGTCACTTAAGACCGGTATTACCACCGGAAGGCTCGCGCTCAGGAATGCAACAAAAATAAGGTATGCAAGTACCAGGTTAAATATGGGCCCGGAGATCACTATGGCCGCCCTCTTCCATACAGGCTGATTATTGTAAGCCCTCGGGATGTCCTCCTCAGGTATCTCGTCTTCCGAATCCTCGCCTAAAGGTTTTACATAGCCGCCGAGAGGCAGAGCTGAGAGTATGTATTCCGTCTCGCCGATCTTCTTCCCGAATATCTTCGGCCCGAAGCCAATCGAGAACTTGAGTACCTTTACATTTACAAGCTTTGCAACGAGAAAGTGTCCGAGCTCATGAAAAAAGATCAGAAGCCCGAAGAGTATTACTGCCCATAGTATTGTCATAAATTAATTTCTCCAATGATTGTTATCAATTTCCGATGAACTCCCCTGCCTTATTTCTTGCCCATTCCGAAGCATGCATTACATCTTCAATGCTCTCACATGGCTTCACATCGTGAGCAGTCATTGTATCAGAAACGAGTCCCGGGATTCCTGTGAAAGGGATCCGCCCCTTTAGAAACTTCTCTACCGCAACCTCGTTAGCCGTGTTTAAAACAGCAGGCATAGTGCCGCCCGCCCTGATAGCGTCATAACAAAGCGCGAGCGATTCATATTTATCCATATCCGGCTCCTCGAACATAAGCCCGCCGAGTTTTCCAAAGTCGAGAAAAGGCATCACATCCCTGAGCCGTTCCGGATATGAGACGGCGTAGCTGATGGCGCCCTTCATATCAGGGATTGACATCTGCGCGATGATGCTTCCGTCAATGAACTCGACCATCGAATGCACAATGCTCTGCGGATGTACCACGACCCCTATCTTCTCAACAGGCATCCCGAAGAGCCAGTACGCCTCTATGACCTCAAGCCCCTTGTTCATGAGCGTTGCAGAGTCTATCGTTATCTTCCGCCCCATCTCCCAGTTTGGATGTTTCAATGCCTCCGCAGGTGTTACCTTGCCCAGCTCTGCCTTGCTCTTTTCAAGGAACGGCCCTCCTGAAGCCGTAAGTATTATCCTTCTGACCTCATTCATCTCCCTGCCGTGCAGGCACTGAAAGACAGCGCTGTGCTCGCTGTCAACAGGGAGTATCCTGACATTATTTTTTGATGCCTCGGACATGATGATCCCGCCTGCCATGACCAGCGCCTCCTTATTGGCAAGCGCGACATCCTTGCCTGCCTGCACCGCCGCAAGTGTAGGCAGAAGTCCGGCTGAACCCACTATTGCCGAGACCACTATATCAACACCATTGAGCCGGGCTGCTTCAACAACACCCTCCTCGCCTGAAAGTATCTCTACGGGAAGCCCTTTCTTCCTTAACTCCGCTGCGGAAGCTTCATCGAATACAGCTACAACCTCCGGCCTCAATGCAGTTATCTGGGACTCAAGAAGTTCTATGTTGCTCATAACGGCAAGCGCCGAGACCTTGAACAGTTCAGGATTGCGCATGACGATCTCTACAGTATTCTTTCCGATGGAACCGGTCGATCCTAAAATAGAGAGGTTTTTCAAATGAACCCCAATAAAAAGTAAAGAACAGGGCCTGCGACAAGAACCCCGTCAAGTTTATCAAGAACGCCGCCATGCCCCGGGAAGAGAGCGCCGGAATCCTTCACACCGGCGTCACGCTTGAACATTGATTCGATCAGATCGCCGAAGATCGTTACTGATCCCAAGACAGCTCCAATGACCACAACTGCAAACACTGTCAGGTTGAGGTTTTCCAATATGTCGCCAAAGCCGAATATATAAGATATGAGAAGGCTCCCGGCGATCCCTCCAACTATGCTGCCGGCAGCGCCTTCATATGTTTTGTTAGGGCTGAGAGACGGGCAGAGCTTGCGCTTTCCAAGGTAAGTTCCGACATAATAAGCGGTGCTGTCAGCAAGCCACACTGAAGTGTAAAGCAGAAAGATATAATACCTTCCGTATGCATCGCCTCTCAGCAGCCATTGAAAGGACATAAACCACAATATATACAAATACCCTGTCGCAACAGGGCCGATCCCGCTCATCGCCCCGGCCGGTGAGTCAAATGCGAAGAGCCTTATCAGGAGAAGGATTAGAAAGCTGAAAAACATCGTCTCAATGATCAGGTACGGGGAAAAACATATTATAAAAAATAATAATGTTCCGGCAACAAGCGCAGGAATGCTTAGTTTATGGGGCATCTTGTACATCGCGTAAAATTCATGAAGCGCGGCAATGCTGACTATCAATAAGAGGATGAAGAACCAGGGCTCCGGCCTTGTGTATTGTATGAACAGAATCAGGAGGGGTATTACGCAGGCAGCGACGATCAGTCTTTTGAAATCAAAGGGCTTTTTCACAGTATCCCGCATCTCTTAACTCTTTGCCGGCAAAGCGCCGAACCTTCTGTCCCTTCTCCCGTATTCGGCTATCGACCTCCTGAACTCCTCTTTGCTGAAATCAGGCCACAGTGTCTCGGTAAAATAGAATTCCGAATAAGCAGACTGCCATATAAGAAAGTTGCTGAGCCTGAGCTCGCCGCTGGTGCGGATAATCAGGTCAGGGTCAGGAATGCCGTATGTATAAAGATGGGATTGCAGAGTCTTCTCGTCTATTTTGCCGGACGGCACGCCCTCTTCAACGATCTTCTTTACCGCGTTCACTATCTCGTCCCTTCCGCTGTAACTGAGCGCGCTTGTGAGGAGGAGGCCGGTGTTATGCTCTGTGATCTCCTCAAAATGCTTGAGCAGCTTCTGTATCTCTTTGGGAAGTTTCTGAAGGTTCCCTATCGCCCTGAAGACTATATTTTTATCAGCCAGGCCTCTCATCTCTTTCTTAAGATAAGACTGCAGGAATCGCATGAGGGCATTTACCTCTGCTTGAGGCCTCTTCCAGTTCTCCATTGAAAAGGTGTAGAGCGTGAGCGCCTTGAGCTTCAGCTCAATAGACTCGTCAATGATATCGTTAACGCGCTTTATGCCTTCCCTGTGCCCTTCAATGCGGGAAAGCCCCCTGTTCTCTGCCCAGCGCCCGTTCCCATCCATGATCACTGCGATATGCTTAACTTTCATTTCTCTTCAAAATTGTAATAATAAAGAATGCTGGGCCTTGATATTTCGCCCCTTACGGCATTGTTCGCAAAATCAAACAGGCCTGCCCTGGCAAGGAGATACAGCCTCTTCCCCTCTATCCAGTAATCTGAGACTGTGCCGGATACTCCCTCAAGCATAAGTTCCTCTTCCATACCGCTTCCGTCCCACGACAAGGCATAAACCTCCGCGCTGAAAGAACCAAGGCGCGGCGCCCGCGGCACCAATTCATTTCTCCTGACAACAATGACCTTCTGCCCCTTCTCAGTATTTACGGCTATGAGCCTGCCCCTTACGATCCACTCGGTTGAAGGGGTTATCATAGAGCCTGTATTTTTCTTAAAAGATATCACAGGTTTTCCGTAAGTATCTTTGCTTTCCCATAGCACCTCGTTATTTCTGTACAATCTCAGGAAACCGCTGTCATTAAGCGCCATTACATTAACATCACCTTTATTCTGCCAGTCAACATATACAAAACCATAGATATTGACACCTTCAGGAATCTGAAGCACTTTGTCCTGCTCATATCGCCCATTGCTCCATCTGCCAGTATAAACAGGCGTGGAAAATATCTCTTTATCAGCAAAACCCTGCATGAGCAGCCTCCCTGAGGTTACCCTTAAAAAATACGGCAGGCCTTCCGCTATCTTTTTATATCCTTCTGCCGGGCTGTATTCAATGACAAAAGAACTTATACTGCCCCTGTCTCCGCCGGCTGCGTTGCCGGTCATAGAGCTGATCCTGTCCTCATTGCTCATTGACGTAACAAATATCTCATCTATACCATTGTTGTTCAGGTCAAGGACATCTATGGAGATATGCCTGTCTTTCGCACTGCCGGTTATAGACCAGACCTCCTGCATCTCCTTGTCCATGTTATATATCCTTATCACATGGCCGTCACTGGCGATCAATTCCTTTGTGCCTGCGCCGGTTATGTTGCCTATCGCAAAGATCTCTCCGCCGTTCAGCTCAGAGGTATTCCACGGCTCTTTATCAGCAAGGCTTTTTGACAGGAAATCATCATATCGGGCCAGCTCATTGATGTATTCAGAAGAGACCTCAGAGCTCATATCTGAAAAAAGCTTTGAATCATCAACCCGGTACATCTCGGCCCTCAGTGATCTTTTATTATTCACAACCGGAGTGGACAAAAAGAGCATGACCTCGGCTCCAAGCGCCTTTGATATCTCAAGCAGTTTATCCTTTTCAGTGTTCGGAGAATACTTTTCGACCATATCAAAACGGCCTGTATCTTTTAAGGAACTGAAAAACGCATCAGCGACCGTCCAGTCTGCTGCCCTGTCCTGAAAAAAAGCAAGCTTCACTTTTGAAGAGGTTATCCTGACGATATCCCCGGCCTTAATATCTCCGCTCACCACAGAGCATATATAACGCCCCGACGCGGCATCCTCTTTACTGATCTCAACAATACCCGCAAAATCTTCAGCAGCGCCGATCAGCTCTTTGGTGGTAGGATGATAAAAAGGCTCGCCCTTTCTGAAGACAGAGAGCCTCGCCCCATTCTTGAGCTTCCTGCCCTCGCCTATGCTTATCGTAACAGTCCCGCCCTCAGACTCCCCGACATTACCGGTAACAGGCTCGAAATAGGAGAGCACCTCGCCTTTAAGAAAACTGACGGCATTATTCTTGCCCGAGTCCTGAGAAATGGTTTCAGAGGCATCGGCGATGCCGCAGATAATTAACGCAACAATAACAGCAGCCAGCCCGAATTTGATTAAATATTTCATGAACCGTCCTTAAGCCATATATAGAAGCAAAATAGTATAACCTATTTATATCGTTAATCCAAGAAGACGGCCGGCGGGTACATCTGTTGCTTTCGCATTCAGGGCTGGCGTATGATATATAGTTTTTTAATATCGGAAATAGTAGAATCTAACAGGTAACTGCGATGACAGGAATTCTTAAAGCACTGGGGCTTGTGTTCGGGGATATCGGAACAAGCCCTATATACACTGTTACAGTAGTTTTTATCCTCCTGCGCCCGACACCGGACAACATCATGGGGGTCATGTCTCTGATCATCTGGACGCTTGTGATCCTCGTCTTTCTGCAGTACAACTGGTTTGCGATGGGCCTCAGCATCAGGGGTGAAGGCGGAACCATCGTGCTCAAAGAGATACTTGCTCCCCTGATCAGCAGCAAAAAGAAGGCGGCGTTCATAACGATACTCACATTTATAGGCGTCTCGCTCCTCATAGGCGACGGCGTTATCACTCCTGCCATCAGTATCCTGAGCGCGGTGGAAGGATCAGCCCTTATCCCTGGCTTTGAGAATATTTCGCGGGGAACCATTGTGTCGATCGCTATACTTATCGCCATAGCGCTTTTTCTTGTCCAGCGCAAAGGAACTGAAAAGGTCTCCTTTGCCTTTGGCCCGATCATGTGCGTCTGGTTTCTGGCCCTTGCCTTTCTCGGCATTGCAGCTATATCCGAAGCTCCTGAAATACTGAGGGCGCTTAACCCTTACTACGGGATAAACTTTCTCGCACAAAACGGCTTTAAAGGCTATATAGCCCTTGGTGAGATCATCCTCTGCGCCACAGGAGGCGAAGCGCTTTACGCGGATATGGGGCACCTCGGGGCAAAGCCTATACGCGAGGCATGGGGCGGGGTGTTTATCGCCCTTGCACTGAGCTACCTCGGCCAGGGCGCATACCTGCTGAAACATCCTGAGGCGAGCAATGTACTTTTTGAAATGGCATTCCATTACATACAGATGCTGTATGTGCCGTTCCTCCTGCTCAGCATCTTTGCAACGGTCATCGCATCGCAGGCGATGATCAGCGGGATGTTCTCGGTCATATATCAGGCAATAACGATACGCATCATGCCTCCGCTGAAGGTAGGCTATACATCCATCGACAGAAAATCCCAGATATATATCCCTTCCGTAAACTGGTTCCTTCTTGCTGCCGTTATCTTCATCATGCTGGAGTTCAGGGCATCAAGCAGCCTTGCCGCTGCTTACGGGCTTGCTGTCACAGGCACAATGACCATTACAGGCATTATGATCACATGGATCTTCTACCGCAGGAGAAAACCCATGTACGCGCTGCTGGCAGCTTTCATCACCTGCGTTGACATGGTATACCTTTCGTCCAATTTCTATAAGATCCCTCACGGAGGCTACTGGTCATTGATACTCGCCTCTGTTCCGCTTGGTTTGATATTTATCTTTACAGAGGGACAGAAGAGGCTCTACAGAAAAATGACCTTCATGCCTTTTGCTGACTTCATCAAGAAATTCAATTTATCATATACAGCAGGGCCGAGGATAAAAGGCACCGCGCTTTTCCTTTTAAAAGATGTCAAAAACATCCCCCCGTATATTTCGCAGACCATGTTCTCTCACGGAATAATGTATGAGGAGAATATCTTTATCTCCATCATGAGCAGGAGCGACCCTTTCGGCATTACAGGTTTCTACCGGGAGGACATCGCAAAAGGGCTGCGATTCTTTGAGATACAGGCAGGCTATATGGAGCTTGTATCAGCAGAGGACATCCTGTTAGAGGAAGGAATTGAAGAGAGGGCGGTCTATTACGGGCTTGAAGATATCTCAGCCGGACATCCTGTCTGGAGAATATTCTCCCTCATCAAGAGAACCATGCCTACATTCATAAAGTTCTACGACTTCCCGCCTGAGAAACTGCACGGCGTCATCACAAAGGTGAGGATGTAGGTTTGGGGATTATTGAATAGAGTTTACGGCAATGACAGGTTCGGGGATTTGCCGAAGATGTATTTGAAGTCCTCGTCCTCGAACATGAGCCCGCCGCCGATATACGCGCCGACCTGGTCTTCATTAAAGAAGTTATCTATACCGCCGCTTACGAACATATATTTGAAGAATTTATAATCAACGCCGACCTTTGCATGTGCCCTCTCTGCCTTTACTTCATCGGCGTTAAAGTCCCAGATATCAAGCCTTACCCTGCCGATATCATCATTGAAATAATAATCGCTGCCGACCCCGAGAGTCGTCTCTGTCATGCCGATCCTTAGTGCAAGGTTCTCGAAACGTTTTGCAAACTGGGCAGTGAACTCAAACTTGCTGGCAACCTCCTCCTTTGTGGAAGTGGCCCCGTTTATGTCTGTGACAGTTGTCTCCACTGAACCGTTAGGGTCTTTTACAACTCCTAAAATATAGTATTTATCAGGCCGAGGCTGAAGCGTAAGGTCAAAATATCCCCTCCAGTCACTGCCCCTGACACTGTAGTCAGCCCTGAAATCCATGTAGGTTCTGAGCTTGTCAGTGACATCAATAGCCTTTTCTGCCCCTCCGGCAACCTTGTTCAGCGAGTCGTATAGCTCTTGTTCTTTCAATAGCTTCCCGATCGTGCCCTCGCCTTTTTCCAGCTTGGTGGTGATCTTATTTACTGATGCAGACACATCTCTGATATTCTGGACACTGTCCTTCAGCGCAAACCTGTTTTCCTCGATCACAACCTTAAGGTCTCCGGCAACCTGCTGAAGATCATCAACCAATCCCGGCGCCTTCTCATCCAGCTTGGCAGCGACCCTCTCAAGACTGGCGATAAGGCCGGGGCCTTTTTCAGCAAGCGTCTTTGAGAATTCCTCAAAATTGGCAAGGGTAACATGCAGCGGCTCCTTGTTTTCGGCAAGTATGACCTTCAGGTCTTCTGATATTATCTGAAGGTTATGAATCACCTCTGATATCGCTTTTTTCTCAGGATCCTGAAGTATATCTCCTAAAGATCCCGCAAGCGTGCCTACATTTGCGCCTGCGGCTGTGAGCTCAGTGGCAAGCACATCCATATCAGCGGAAGGGTCTATATGGGTTATATAATCGCCGTCTTTAAGAAGGGCATGGTCAGAAGTGCCTACTGTAAGAGAAAGGTATTTGTCGCCAAGAAGCCCGGTCATTCTCAGAGAGGCCTTGGCATTCTCATAGATCTTATTCTCAGGCCTTATCAGTAGCGTCAGCTCTGCCTTGCCGTCCTTGAGCTCTATCTTTTTAACAATGCCTGAATCAACGCCTGCTATCTTGATCCTTGAATTCTCGTCAAGGCCACTTATATTGTCAAAGGCCACATGCAGCCTGTAGCCCTTATCCAGGATATTCGAGAGAATGCCCACCTTAAGGGTCATATAGGAAAGGATAAGGATGACTATGATCGCAAATATCCCTACCTTGAGCTCTGCTGATAAATTTCTCATATTTTCATTCCCTGAAGTGTAATAGGGCCCTCGGCATTTCCCTCGACAAACTGTTTCACCGCAGGGTCTTTGGTATTTTTAATCTCATCAGGCGTGCCTTCTGAAATAATTACTCCATTATAAAGCATGGCGATCCTATCTGCAATCTTATAGGCGCTCTTCATGTCGTGAGTGATGGCGATAGAGGTTATGTTCAGCCTCTCCCGCATCTCAATTATAAGCTCATCTATTACATCAGCCATTATCGGGTCAAGCCCTGTTGTCGGCTCATCATAAAGCAGTATCTCCGGCTCCATCGCGATTGCACGGGCAAGCCCGACACGCTTTCTCATCCCTCCTGAAAGCTCTGAAGGCATGAGGTCCTCCACGCCTGCAAGCCCAACGAGTTTAAGCTTTTGCGACGCTGCCTCTTTGATCTCTTTTTCGGACATTCTGGTATGCCTCATCAATCCAAACCCGACATTCTCCCAGACCTTCATGGAATCAAAGAGCGCGGCTGACTGAAAGAGCATGCCGAACTTTTTTCTTATATTGTTCAGCCCGTCTTCATTAAGCCCTGACAGGTCAACGGTATCAATGAAGACCTTGCCCTTGTCAGGAGCCAGCAATCCTATGATATGCTTCAGGATAACGCTCTTTCCCGAGCCGCTTCCTCCTATGACAACAAGGCTCTCGCCCTTCTCTATCTTCAGGTTCACGCCGCGCAGGACGTGGTTACTGCCGAAGGATTTATGTATATCAATCAGCTCTATCATCAGAAGAGCCATGCTGACAGAAAATAGTCAGAGATAAGTATCGTCATTGATGAGAGCACGACAGCGCCGATAGTAGCCTTGCCAACACCCTCGGCTCCGCCCCTTGTGTAATATCCGCGGTAACAGCTGATAAGTGAGAAGGAGGCGCCGAAGAATGCCGCCTTGATCAGGCCGTTATAAATATCAGCAGCCTCAAGGTAGTCCCAGGTAGCGTTAAGATATGAGGTAGAACTTGCGCCAAGCAGTGTCACTGTGACAAAGTATCCGCCCATTATGCCTATGATATCCGTGACAATGACAAGCGCGGGCATCATTATCAGGCCTGAAAGAAACCTCGGCACAATGAGGTATTTGACCGGGTTGGCGGCAAGCGTCTCAAGCGCGTCTATCTGCTCTGTGACCCTCATGGTTCCAAGCTCTGCAGCCATGGCAGCTCCCGCGCGCCCTGTGACGATAAGGGCGCAGAGAACAGGCCCGAGCTCTCTCGTCATGGACAAAGCTACAACAGAACCTACAAGCCCCTCAGCCCCGAACCTCTTGAATCCGGTATAGCTCTGAAGGGCGAGGACCATCCCTGTAAATACAGCTGTAATGAGCACCACAGGGAGCGAGTTTATCCCTATCTCCACCATCTGCTTTGCCGTATTTCTTATCTCATATGGAGGTTTGACAGTCTGCTTTACAACAGAAACAAGCAGGAGGATTACCTGCCCAACCTCTTCTATCGGCTTTTTTACCGTCCTGCCTATGAACTCTGCGGTCTTAACAAACATTATTCACCTGCTTTTATTTTTATATGGATATTTAGCCTCTATCAACACTAACTGGGAAAGGTTTAAGATTTATAATGAACTTGAATATGGCAAGCTTTTTACAAAATCTTCCATAAAGTCAAAATCGGGACTACCTTTTTTATCTACTGGTAATTTTATTATAGATTCCTTCATTCGTTCAAGTCCCCATTTACGACCATATGAATACCTGTATTTTTCCATTTTAATTAATGTTACAAAAAATAGAGCAATATATTTATTGATCTTAAATTTCGGTGTGAAAATATGGACGTCTTCTGTTGAGCAATAGGCAAGTGGCTGATAAAATGCTTCTGCAACGCTGCCGTTCCTATTAACAGATATTGTATTTGCACTATGAACTGTTGGTGCATCAATAAAATTTGTTATTCCATTATTTGAATCAATAGAAGTTACAAATGGAGTGTTGCCTTTCACCACATCTTTAATTCTTGGGCCTTTTCCTCTTTCAATAGAAAATAATTCATTGTATTTGAAATATTTCCAATTTTCAGGATGTAACTCAATTTTCTTTTTAATAAGAGGGTTGGTGTTAGGCAATGGAACTGAATCAAGTTTAATTTTTCTAAAATCTTCAGGCAATCTATCAGGAACTAACAAGGTATCTAATGTGATATTAGCTTCTCTACCATGAGATGTGTATCTATATCTATTTGCCTCTATTACTTTACAGTAATAGAGTTTCTCAATCACAGACATTTCTCTTTTTGGCTTTAGCACTTTAATGTTTTGAGCCGTATAAAAAATATCTTGCTGAATAAAAGAACTTAATAAATAAGTGCCGCCAAGAGTAACAGTTATTAACCCAGCAGGAAATGGTTCTACATCATTAAATCTTGATACTTTTGCCATAACGCCAAGATTTTGACTACTTCGTGAAACAAAATTAATATCACTCAACTCATCGGTTTCCAATTTGTACAAGTCAAATTGATTACCGTATTGAATGTCAAAGATTGTGTTTAGCTCAACTAATTTCATTGATTTAAAACTTTAAAAGCTACATATTTCTTTACTTCATTAAGAAAATCAGAGGGAGTGAGTTTTGAATAGTCCGTTTCCATAAATGCTTCTGCACACCATTCATCATAAGCAGAAACAATTTTTTTTACACTAAATCCTGCTTCTTCAGTACGGTTTCTGAAATGGTGTACCCATTTATCTTTTATATTTTCCCATTTCCCATAAACATCGATTCTACCTTTATTTTTACGCTTTTCAAAACCATCATCTTTAAAATAACCAAAAAATGTTTCCTTGTTTTCAGGATGTGGTTTGTGTGCAGTAAACACCATAATACAAGCAACCACTCCCACATCAGAGTTGATAAACAACTCATCAGGCATTGATAATACAGCTTCTAATGTATGGTTCTCTAAAAGTTTCTTTTTCAACTCAAAAACTTTTCCAGATTGTGCTAAAGCACTTTGCATTGGCACAATAGCAACACAAGTCCCACCATCGACTAAGCATTCTAAATTATTTAGAACAAATTCAAGCTCATCAATATCTTTTTTCTTGTCTGCTTTGTATGGTGGATTTAAAAAACCAACGGTGGGTTTTCTGTTTTTTACTAATTTGATAATATCATCATCAAAACAATTTCCATTTATGATGTTTGTTTTCCCGTCTTGATGGATATACATATTTGAAACCGCTAAAGCAAAAATATGTGATTGATATTCCACGCCAATCAAATGATTCTTTTTTATTTCTTTTATTTTTTCTTGGTCTCCTTTTGCACTCTCAATCATTTTTTTCATTCCGCTAATTAAAAAACCACTTGTTCCAGTACAGTTATCATAAGCAATGCTATTTTTATTTACTTGGGCTAAATCGGAAAATAATTCAGTAATGTGGGGTGGGGTAAGAACTATCCCTAACCCTTTGTCGCTGTTTGCGTAACGTAGGAACTCAATATACAACTGACCAAGAACATCAAAGTATTCATGAGTTTTTATAAATGAATTTATGTTCTCATCAATATTTGTGATCAAATTTTTCAACACTTCTTTTTTCGTAGAAAGTGAAGTGTCAGTTCTGATAAAACTAAACTGAATGTTGAGGTTGTCAAGTTTATCGCCTTTGATGTTGGCATTTTTTAGCTCATTGCTTACTGTGTCAACAAGATAGTTTGCTAATTCTTTAGACGCATTTTCAACTTTCTCCTTTTTATCTTCTGCCGTGTCTTTTGTGTTTGTTGAACCAAATAGGGGATAAGCAGTTTTAAATGCCTTGTTCTCTAATGCTATTAGAATGCAACTGATTAATAAACTCCTCTGACTTTCTAAAATTTTATAAGAGTGTAATGTTTCATTCAACTGTTTTGTGAACTCTAGTAGAGTATTATAATCCTGGCGAAACTTTTCAGGGCTTTTTAAATAGCCGTCTAAGTAATCATTTGCTGAAAGTAGCTTGTTGCCAAAAATTGCAACTGCCTTTCTTTCGCCTTTTAATTGTAGAAAGTGAGAAACCTTAAGTTGTTGCTTTGTTTGCCCGCTAACTGCAATAGCCAATACATCAAAGTCTTTTGATAAATATGAAGAATACAAAAGTACACCGTCAACCGCGAATTCAGAAAACTTATCTTTAGTCGGGCTTTCATGTTTTGTATTGTCTGCCTTACACTCGATAACAATAAGTAATTCCGAGTTACCAAAAAAAGAAATGAGAAATTCAGGTCTACCTTTTCCGCTTCCCTTTTTTGATGCTGACTTTAAAAGCTTATTAATCTTGGCATTGTCTGATGCCTGTTCCTCAAAGTGGATAATATCCTTGAATTTTCCAAAGTGAGAGCGAACAATACTTTCGGTTTTTCTTTCATTCATTTCAGAAATTATATCATTTCCACGTATTATTAATTAACCAAAGAAACTATATCTTCAATCTCCCGAAGTTTATCAGTGATTCCAGTAGCCATTACAAATATATTTTAACTTACAAGCCTTAAATGTGATCTTTGACCAAAATACATATAACGCAATTCATGAGCATGAATTGCAAGGAGATGACTCAATTCAGATAAATTATAATTTAATTCTTTTTCATAAGTATCAAATAATTCTTTTAACAATGTGGGTTCTTCTATAGGAATATCAAGTTCTCTTGGTTCACATTTACGATAGCCAGCTTGACCCATTTGCATCCATAAATGACGTTTCATTCTATCGGATATTTTTCCAACTTCAGACGCCCTAAATAATAATGCAGCCATTGATACTTTCCAATAAGGTTTAAGATTAGCAAGCATTGGTAATGATACTGTATTAAAAACAGACCTTATCTCTCGTCTTGGCATAAGAAGTTCGGCTGCAAATCTATCTGCTTCTTTTTCCATATCACGATTTGGGGAGCGATGCATGATAACGTGACCAAGTTCATGGGCAAGAGTAAATCTTAAACGATCACCTGAAACATTTGTGTTAATAAAAAAGAGTGGCGGTAATCCATCTGTCCATTGACTGACGGCGTCAAGTAAACGAGTCTCAAAATTGCAAGGGACTACTATACCCCCAGCATCTTCAATAGATTTTGTTAGGTTTTTTATAGGGCCAAGTGGTAAAGACCAAGAAGCTCTAATGGCACGTGCAATATCTTCAACATTGCCGTTGTGTTCATCTATATCAAGTTTTGGTATCTTACATGTTTCAACATCAACTGCATGCAAAAGTTTAGATATATGTATACGTTTTATATTTATTTGAGCATGAATCTTAGCAATGATTTTATTACTAATACTTTGGCGTTTCCTATGATAAACAAGACTCATCCCAAATCCATATATTGGATCTGGAATCAAGAAAAAATGCTCAGGATAATCGAGTTGTTCAGAAAGTTTTTTCAGCATGTCCTTATTTATAGAACTCACTCCACTTTCTATTTTTGATATTATTCCTTGTGAAATAGATAATAAAGAAGCCAATTTGGTTTGAGTCAATCCACGTGACTCTCTGGCTATTATTATCATGTCAGGATTTATAACTTTATCCATAATTTTCCTTATCCTTCTTTATTTCTTTAACTTTTACTCTCTTAATTGTATGTGATATTTCTATAGGTTGAATAGGCATATTAACAATCTCAGCTTGTGATGGAATATCTAAGTCAAAATACCATTCTATTTCTGAACTGTTTTTAGGGCAGGTAATAGTAATGGCAGATATGTTTGTTTGTAAAGAATTTAATTCATAACCAACAATTAAGTTCTTTGCATGTTGTGGCATAGACGGTAAGTCTTGCTCTAAGAAATCTATTGTCTGTTGTGTTTTAATATTTCCGCTTATTTTGTTTTCATCTAATTTTTTAAACCGCAATAATACTGTGTCATGTATATTAACCATAAATAATTTATTTCTAATAATAAAATTTACACCTTCAATATCTTGAAAGAAATTGCGCGCATGGTGAATCATATGGGAATGAATAATATTTGCGCGTGTTGTCGGAGTGTGAATATGACGAACATGAGCATATTCTTTACCATAGTCAGTCCATGAGTTCATAACACAATAATAAAGAATTGCATTATATGGGTTTAAAAAGGAAATTGCATCTAAATTTGAATTAATCACTATAAATACCTCCTGAATTTTGCTTTATTTTCTTTAGATTATAAAGAGTTATTGGCATTTTGTCAACAAATTATTCCAATAATTATTTCAATCTAATAAAAATACATTATTACAAGGAGTTATAACTTTGTTAACTACTGATTCACTACAAATAATAAATCCATTTTAATTAAAAGGGTTGGGCAGCCTTCGCATCCTTACATTTTCTATCAGCGCCAGTGAAAGGAAATTAGAAAGAAGCGCAGTGCCTCCATAGCTCATTAAAGGAAGAGGCGCGCCGACTACCGGTGTCATCCCCATAGTCATGCCTGCATTAATAAGAAAATAAAAAGTGAACATGAATGTGATGCCTGCCGCAAGGTAAGCTCCCTCAAGGTCCCTTGCCTTTTTTGCGGTATCAAATCCCCTCAGAATTATGAAGAGATAAAAGAGAAAGAGGATGAGCGAGCCGACAAATCCCCATTCCTCGGCAAAGATGGCAAATATGAAATCCGTATGCTTTTCAGGAAGGAACCTCAACGGCCCCTGTGTGCCCTTCATATAACCCTTGCCTGTAAAACCGCCTGAACCTATCGTGACCTTTGACTGCTTGATATGATAACCGACCCCCTGCGGGTCAACCTTGGGGTCCATGAACGCCACTATCCTGTTCTTCTGGTATCCCTTCAGGCCTCCCCAGAATACATTCCCGACAAACGGGAGAGAGATTATCCCTATGATCACCGCTATCACCAGCAGCCTTCTTCTTATTCCGGCAATGAAGAGCATGGATACGAAAATAAAAAGCAATATAAGCGCTGTACCCAGGTCAGGCTGCGTGGCTATAAGAAGGGCCGGAAGGACAAAAAATACCGCGGCGATCTTTGATATCTTTAACATACCGAGGCCTAAATTCTCTCCCATTGCGGCAAGATAACGTGACATCGCCAATATAAAAAAGAGCTTGAAGAATTCAGACGGCTGAAAAGAGAGGAATCCGAGAGGTATCCACCTCTGCGCGCCCATGCCCTTCCTGCCTATGAACATTACCAAAACTAAAAGGATGATCCCGAATATATAGATCAGAAAAGAATGCCTGACAATCTGCCTGTAATCAACGCTGATAACTGCCAGAAAGAATATTACGCTGAGCCCGATCCAGTAAAGCTGCCTTATATAAAAAGACTGCTGTTCAGCGTCAAAGACAGGCCTGGTGGCGCTGTAGATAGTCGACACGCCTATCAGCGACAATACAAGCGCGGCAATGAACATGCCCCAGTCAAAATTGGATATCAGCCTTCTGTCTATCATAATTTTTCAGTCCCCGCTTCCGGGTTCCGAGCTCTCAGTTGCGGATGCCTCATTCACAATCTCCGGCATGGACTTCTCAGTCATCTCTTTCAGCTTCTCAAGCCTGAGCTTCTCGTTATCACTTTTGGATTTCATGTAAGCCTCTATTACGTTTTTTGCTATAGGCGCGGCAGCCACTCCGCCGAAGCCTCCGTTCTCCACAAAGACAGCCACCGCTATCTCAGCGTTATGCACCGGGGCAAAAGAGATGAACCAGGCATGGTCTTTGAACTTCTTATTATAGCCTTTAGAAAAAGAATCCTTGCCGACAACCTGCGCAGTCCCGGTCTTGCCCCCGATACTGGTGAGTTTTGAATTTGCAGACCAGCCGGTCCCTGACCTTTCCTGAACAGCGCCTCTCATTCCCCTCATTATGATATCAAGGGTCTCAGCCCTTACGCGGACCGGCTCCTCATTCAATGAAGGCCCGCCTTCATCCCTCATCAATATTGACGGCTTGATCAGCCTGCCGCCGTTCACAACCGCGGCGGTGAGCATCGCCATCTGCAGAGGAGTGGCGGTCAGGTATCCCTGGCCTATTGAAGCGCTGACCGTCTCTCCCATATACCATTTTTCGTGCCTCGTCCTCTCTTTCCATTCAGAAGTGGGCACTAGCCCTGTGATCTCTCCGTTAATATCAATGCCCGAAGTACTGCCTAATCCGAACCTTTTCGCGTAATCCGCAAGCGTATTGATATTTATCCTTTTGCCGATCTCATAAAAATAGACATCGCACGATTCAGCCAGTGCCCTTTGAAGGCCGATCCTGCCGTGTCCGTGTTTCTGCCAGCATCCGACATCCCTGCCGCCGATCTTCAAAGAGCCCCTGCAGTCAAATGTTGTGTCTTCAGTGATTATCCCCTGCTCAAGCGCGGCTATCGCCGTTATGACCTTAAAGGTCGAGGCGGGCGGATAACGGCTCTGTATCGCCCTGTTAAGAAGCGGCTTGTCAGGATTATCCGCAAGGCTGCTCCATTCATCATGGCTTATGCCTCCTGAGAAAAGGTTGGGGTCAAATGACGGCGAGCTTGCAAGCGCCAGTATCTCGCCTGTCTGAGGGTCAACAGCGACAACAGCTCCGGTCTTGCCTGCGAGGCTTCTCTCGGCCTCAAGCTGGGTCATCATATCAATGGTCAGCCTGATATCCTTTCCCTTTATGGACGGCTCAAAACTGACAACCCTTATCTCCCTCCCCATCGCGTCAACTTCGATTATCTCGCCTCCGGCAACTCCCCTCAGCAGGCCGTCATAGAATTTTTCCGCACCGTACTGTCCGACAAACGCCTCCTGCGGGACATCGCTGAAATCATCATTCTTAAGCTGGCCCGGTGTCAGCCTGTTCAAATAACCTAAAACATGTCCTGCAAGCGCCCCGTAAAGATACTTCCTGCCTGTCCTCACATCCACCTGAAGGCCCGGGAACTCGATCTTTCTCGCCTCTAACATCGCAACCTCATCGAACGAGAGGTTCTCTTTAAGCTTGACCGAATCAGAATTGTCCACAGGCCGTTTATTAAGTACCGCCTTTAATGTTTCAGTGGAGATGTTAAGGATTGAGCTTAGGGAAAAGAGGGTATTCCAGTCTTCGGGCAGGTCTTTCTTCACAGCAGAAGCATCAAAAAAAGGCATGTCGCTCACAAAGGCCATGCCGTTCCTGTCGTATATGATGCCTCTGGGCGCGGGCCTTCTTACGATCTTCAGCCTGTTATTGTCCGAGACCTTTTTATATTCCCCGCCTCTGATGACCTGAAGATTGAAGAGCTTCAGCACAAGGAGGGCAAAGACAAATAATACCAGATATGAACTGACAAGGATCCTTCTTTCCATAATGATCGATCAACAGGATTTATGATTTCCAATAAAGGTTCTTTGTGTAAGATGCTTCCTGCTGCATGAAATCTTTATCAGGTATTATGACGCGATAAAGAACAAACGCGGCGGCAGCTGTATAGATAACCTCCAGTATGGCAACGGCGGGAAATATCTCCGCAGGGGAAATGCTGGAGAAGGTCTTTGAATAAAGATAGATGAATATTATATCGGCAGCCGTGACCCCGCTGATCACAACGACACATATAAAGGAGTCCCACCTGAATAACTTTTCCCTGAAGAAGATAATTGCGGCAGCCGCGAGAAATTTTGAGATAATATTCGGCCCGATGAAGAAACCGCTCGCGGAGTCTGCCATCAGGCCTGCCAGAGACCCGAACGCCAAACTCTTCGCGCCCCCGTATCTGAGGCTGTAAAGACATACAAGCACAAGCAGCAGGTCAGGTTTTACAACCCTGAACAATACAGCCTGAAGGGAGATAAGCAGAAAAGCCGCTAACGTGTAAAGGAGGAAGTCTTTCATCTCTTAAGTATCGCAACCTCCTCCAGCGCGTTAAGGTCCTGTGAAGGCGCAACCTTTATGGCCTGAAAGATACCGCCCTCATCTTTTATCAGCTCTGTGACATAACCAACCACAAGCCCTTCAGGAAATATCTTGTCAAGCCCGGAAGAGATAACAGCATCTCCGATCTCAACCTCGGCCTCTGAAGGCACATATTTCAGAAAGCATATATTGCCGCCCCTGCCTTCGAGAATGCCTTCCGCCCTCGTTGACTGCATCCTCACGGCAAGCGCTGAATTCGCATCCGTAAGCAGTATGACGCTCGCGCTGTCATTAAATATCCTGTGCACCCTTCCGACAACTCCGGCAGGGGTGACGGCTATCATCTCTTTCTCAACGCCGTCATCAGAACCCTTGTTCACCCAGATGACCTGATGCCAGTTTGAAGGGTCTCGTGCAAACACCTCTGCGGAAGTTACAAATTCAGGCCTCTGGGATTTCAGGCCAAGGAGATCCCTCAGCCTCTGGTTCTCAAGTTCAGCCTCGATGTATTTACTGCTCTCTTCCTGAAGCTTGCTGAGCCGGGCATTAAGCTCCCTCTTCTCAAGGCCCTCACGCGGCAATATATATGTCCTGAAAAAATCTCCGGTGCCTTTTGTTGCAGCAGAGAGAACCTTCTCAATCGTCTTAATGGGGTATACAGGTGTGTCGGTGATACGGCCCTTCCCTATCCTGCTCTGGAAGACAAGAATAGCGGCAATTAATACGGCAAAAACTGTAAGGACAACATATCTTTTTTTAAACACATTATATAAGCTCTATTTAATAGAAACCCTGCTCAGGATATCAATGTTATCCAGCACCTTGCCCACGCCGTTAACAACCGCAAGAAGCGGGTCCTCTGCCACTATCACAGGAAGGCCTGTCTCCTCTCTCAGAAGCACATCCAGCCCTCTTAACAATGCGCCGCCGCCAGCAAGTATAATGCCCCTGTCAACTATGTCCGAAGCCAGCTCGGGCGGAGTATTCTCAAGCGCGACCTTTATCGTGTTTATGATGACCATGACCGATTCATGTATGGCTTCCCTGATCTCTTCTTCATTGATCGTGACCGTCTTCGGAATGCCTGATACAAGATCCCTGCCCTTGATATCCATTGTTTTGTTCTCTTCGTTAACCTTGAAGGCGGAGCCGATCTCTCTCTTGATAAATTCAGCCGTCCTGTCGCCGATAAGTATCCTTGCCTTGCTCTTGATATAGCTGACGATAGCCTCATCCATCTTGTCCCCGCCGACGTTGACCGCCTTGCTGTATACAACACCGTGCAGTGATATGACCGCGACATCTGTAGTTCCGCCGCCGATATCAACGATCATATTGCCGAAAGGATCGCCGATAGGCATTCCGACACCAATCGCAGCTGCCATAGGCTCTTCGATAAGATATATCTCTCTTGCGCCGGATGCCTGCGCCGCATCCTTGACCGCCCTCTGTTCAACCTGCGTGATGCCTGACGGAACGCCGATGACGATCCTCGGAGAGATAAAGCTCTTTCTGTTATGCACCTTTCTGATGAAGTATTTGAGCATCTCGCCGGTCTTGTCAAAATCAGCGATAACGCCGTCCTTTAACGGCCTCATCGCTATAATATCCGCAGGCGTCCTGCCTAACATCTTCTGCGCCTCAGCGCCTACAGCGATGACCCTTCCGGTATTTCTCATAACAGCCACGACCGAAGGCTCATTGCTGACTATGCCCTTGCCTTTCACATATACAAGCGTATTTGCAGTGCCGAGGTCAACTGCAAGATCATTTGAGAACCAGCCTAATATTTTCTGAAACATCTATTCCTCCCTATTTCCCTTCAATAACCATTGTCTTGGCGATCTCGTCACCGAAACGCCCTCCGTCCACACTGCCGAACATGATAAGCCATTCAAAAAATACAACAACTCCAAAAACCGCGATTGATAATATCCAGCCTATCAATGGGATCACCCTTAAGACGCCGAAGATAAGGTATGCGACGCCAAAGAAAAAATTTCTCAAAATAGACTCTTTCAAGCTGCAATGCACTGAAGGATAACCCCTGAGAACGACCCTCAATCCGATGAGCCATTTGCCCAAGCTCCTGCCTTCATTCACCCCGTCAGAGATAAGGAGATAGACCAGCCCGGCAAAATAGCCTGCAACGGGTATTATCTCAAGCAGCGCGCCGACAATTATAAAATCGATCGTCTTGGCAATGACCCTGTCAAGCTGTCCTGCCTTTCTTGGTTCTTCCTTTACAGTTAGAGCATCGGGGGAATTCATCTTGAAATTGCATTTAGAGTAACAGAAAGAATGGTTTATTTCAAGGAAGTTAATTACGGCTGATTAAGCGAAAATCTCGTGTCTATCACTGAGGATTTGAGTGGTCTTTTGGTATGGTTCGACAACCTGTCAAGTTCGTTCCTTTATGACATCACAATGAGTGAAAAAAGTACCGTCCCTGCATGGCCCCTACTCGGCCATCTTTTAAATATAGGATGACCCTGTATTCGCCTTCCCCTAATAGAAACCAGCGGTTTTTTTTCTGAGTACAGAATATGTACTCTTCGAAATCTGGATGCTCCGACCTCTTCATGTCTTTACTTGTAAAAACTTCAAATCCATTCTGCTGACACACTTTCATTGCATCTTCCTTCGTGGTTCCAATGGGGATGTGCTTAACAACGACTTCATCAAGATTTACCTGTGTGGCATTTGGAGCCTTTTCTTTCTTTACCTGCCGCATTTCGTCAATAAGGGCTTTATTTCCGTCCTCCAATGCATAACTCCGTGCGCTGCCTAATAGCAACACAGTTAGTAAAATGAAACCAAGCTTAACAAGGTCTTGCTTCTTTCCTTTTCTCATAATATTGCCGTTATGTCCTTATCAACATATTGTTTCATCCTCGGCTTGACGGAATGATAGATAACAACATCCACCTTCTTTCCTGTTACATCTTCAAGTTCCTGTTCTACGCCTACAAGGTCAAGAAGCGAAAACCTGCCTTTAGGCGGTTCGATAGCAACATCTATATCATGATAATTGCGCTCTTCCCTGGCAAAACTGCCGAAGAGATACGCCTTACTGATACCGTGCTCTCTGAGAGTCTTTTTTATGGTTTCGATTATTGATTCTCTTTTCATTTTCATCGCCTCTGCCTCAGATTATATCACATCTGTCCTCTTAGCATGGTGGTTTTAAATGTGTGCTAACCTGATGTTTTATAGACTTGTCATTGACATAGTATTAAATGAACTACCTCGCAGCAGAGCTGAACGAGGTATCAAAAACTTACTGCTCAAACAAGACTAACTGCTTATTATTATAAATTCTCTCATACTCTTTTGGATTTCGCCCTTGATTCTT